>JACNKJ010000118.1 GCA_014382085.1 bacterium | reverse complement strand
TCGCCCAAGGCGGCTATTTGCTGACGATCATCGCCTTCATTCGATTGGCGTTAGTACAGATAGGGCTCGAAGAAATGGTCGGCGCCATCGACAAGGTCTTCGCCTTCATTCCTACGCTCTTGGTCGTGCTCCTCATACTGTTGGGTGGCGGAATACTCCAAAACTATCTCGGCAAGGCGGCCACGGTGGCGGCCAGGGGCATGGGCTTGGACCACCCCACCGGATTCGGCCGAGTCGCCTCCGCCCTGGTCATCGTACTCGTCGCAATCCTGGCACTCACTCAATTCGGCATTGAAACGGGGCTGATTGAAAACATCATCGTGGTGCTTCTGGCTTGCCTTGGCCTTGGCGCTGCGATTTCATTCGGATTTGGGACGAGAGATTATACGAAGGAGATTGTCGCGGGGCTTTACACCAGGCGGATCGTTGAGATCGGAGAAAAAATTGAAGTAGAGGGGCGCAGCGGCACCCTGATGGCGATTTCTCCGATCACCACCCTCCTCAAGGACAGCAACGGCCTCTTCTCTGTGCAGAATAGCATCGTGCTTTACAATCTCAATGTGCCCGATGCGACAGCGGCAAAGGAACATGAATAAGGGGTAAACACCCACATGATGACACGCTTCCTCAAAAGCATTACCGATTGGTTCCATGAGTCGCTGGGCTTGTCTCCCGCCATTCAGGAGAAGCTTTTTTGGAGCCTCGGCGCCTGGTTGCTGTTCATTGTGATTCGATTCATCATCTCGGGGGCGGTTCATCGTCGTGTCGGCGATGTGACCAAACAGTATACCCTGACCAAGACAATTCACTATATCCTAGGATTCGCATTTGTCCTGGTCGTGCTTTTTGTCTGGTTTGGTAACGTAACAGGACTTGTTGCCTACCTGGGAATCCTATCTGCTGGCCTCGCCATCGCCCTTCAAGATCCGGTCACCAATCTGGCTGGCTGGGTATTTCTCGCCATACGCAAACCCTTCACCGTGGGCGATCGTGTACAGATCGGCGAGCATCGGGGCGATGTCATTGATATGCGGCTTTTCCAATTCTCCTTGATGGAAGTGGGGAATTGGGTGGATGCGGAACAGAGCACTGGGAGAATAATCCATATTCCCAATGGCTGGGTTTTCAAGAATAGCACGGCAAATTATACGGGCGGATTCAATTTCATCTGGAACGAGATTCCCATCACGCTAACTTTCGAAAGCAATTGGGAGAAAGCCAAGGAAATTCTCAATGTGATTATTGAGAAGCACACGGCGCTCAAAGACAAAGAGGCCATGGCCCAGGTTCGCCAGGCGGCCCGCAAGTACATGATCTCCTTCACCTTCCTAACACCTATTGTTTGGACCACTGTTGCGGATCATGGCGTGACATTGACCCTCAGGTATATCTGCGAACCGAGAAAGCGCCGCTCTACTGAGATGAAGATCTGGGAAGACATTCTAAGATCATTCGCGCTTCATTCCGATATCGATTTTGCCTACCCGACCACTCGTTTCTACAATAACAGTCGCGAAGGCAAGGTTGACGCTCGGGCCGATTCCGAGAATTGACCCAGGACCGACCCTAAAAAGGTGAGGCCCGCTTCGCGTCTCGGCGCTAGGCGGGCCTCGTGCCAGGAGTGTGTCTCGACTCTCGGCAACCTGATCAGTCTCTTACTTACCTTTACTTAAAGCGGTACCCAAAGGTCAGATTGAGGCCCTTGGACAGGTCCATGTCTTTGGTTTTGGACATGTTGCCCGACAAGGTCACGTTCATTTGGTTTTCCAGGTAATAGATGAACCCGGCCCTGAGCTGATCGGACCAGACGCTGTCAGCTTCAGGAATGAACTTGGAGGACACGTAGGTATTGTCCAAAGTGAAGTCGATCCGATTGCCAATCTCGTAGATGTAATTGGCAGTGCCTGAGGCATTGTAGACGTCCCCGAAGTCGCCGTTGAAGGGCGAGTCGTAGGTCGCTGCCAAACCGATCTGCGATTTCCAACCCAGGGGGTGGGAGTAACGCGCGCGGATCGAAGCGCCGGGATCATCAACGTCGATGTCTTCATACTCTGAAAGAAGCTCGGCGCGAACACCGAAGCGCACATCCCAACCGTAGAAGCGCTCATTAATCCGCTCTTGGAAAAGCACTTCCTCGATGCGTAGGACGCCGATGGCACCGAGACCTTCAGCGGCGAATTTACCGCTCTTGGCGATCTCCTTCTCCATGGCCTCGTACCAGAAGCCCTTGTAGGTGGCTCCATGGATCGTACGGTACTCGGCCTCATTTTCGATGATGTGGGCAAGTTCGATCATCGTGACCTTGGGCAGGCTACCCTTGATAACGCCCTCATTGATCAAGAAGTCCTCGATGCGGACAGCCTTGGCCAAGGGGGTGGCGCTGATGAATCGCCCGTAACCAACTCCAGGAGTCGTGGTGATCGAGGGTCGGTCGAACTCGTTCTGGTGAGTCATCCCGACTTCGATGGAGTAGAACCAGTTACCGTCGTTCGAAAGGTACTTACGAACTCCCGAACTCAGGATGATGCTGGAGCTGTTATTCCGATCCACATCTTCGCCGGCGTATTGCGTGCTACCGAGGGCGAGCAAATTGATGTCGAAGGCGAAAGGCAATGAATTGTAGAAGCGGTTATAGAGTAGCGAACCGCTTGCGTTGTTGGTCAATGTGGTATCGCCCACACCGGCGTACGAGTAGCTGCCATCGAGGCGAAGCTGTTCGGCCGTGCTGACGGGAACCGTATAGTCCGTCGGCGAGACCTTGGTGGCAAATGCCGGGCTCATTCCCAGAAGCAGCCCCGCGGCGAAGAGACACAGTATTGGTTTCATTCTTGATTCCTCCGTTGTTTCGGCGAAAAGGTCTTCTGAAGGGCGAGCTACTTTTGCCCGCGCCACTGTTCAATTTGTCTGGCTGCTGCCTCACGACCACCGAATCCGAACGCGATAGCAAGAGCTACGGCGACCGCACCGAGAGTGAGGCCGAAGGTGAGGTTGATGATCTCACCCGACAAACCGATCTGCTGTAGGGCAAGTGCCCCAACCAGAACCAGAATGGCGATGCGGGAGACCATTGCGAGAAGATGAGATTTCGCGGACCCGCTAGCACGCACCACATCGGATGCGATATTCGCGATGAAAATGCCGCCCGCTGCGATGAGCAGTCCGAAAAGCACCCGGCCGCCGATGACGAGAATCATCCAGGAAAGGTCAGTCATCACGGAGAAGCCTAAGAGGCGGAAGGCCTCGGCCACCGCGAATAGCATGACGGTAACGAGGATGAGTCTACCCAGCACGGTCGATGGGGTACTGCCGCCCGTGGGTGGGGTTTTTGTTAAGCGCAGGTGCACGAATACCGAATCGAAACGCGTGCTCTGAAGGATGGAAACAACCAATCCGGAAAGCACCTTCGCGATGAAGTAGGAAACAAGGAGCACCAGGAGGGCCGTAAAGATGGCGGGAATTGCGCCCAGTAAGGTTGTTAGCATAGCGCTGGCGGGAGCCGTGATGGTGCTCAGCTGCAGCGCATTCATCGCGGAGACGATTACAGGGATCAATACGAGGACATATACGATGATCCCGACAATCTTGGAGAGGCTGGATTTCTTGAGAACAGACTCCATCCCCGCCTTTTCCCCGAGGCTGTCTATTCGGATAGCGATCAGAAAATGCGTCACAATCTGCTTGAGAATTCTGGCCACAAACCAACCGACCAACAGTATAACGGCGGCCGCGAATAGGTTCGGCAGGAATCCAAGGAATTGATCCAACATCGCCTGGACCGGCATCAACAACCCGCCAAGGGAAAGCGTGCTGAGGATGGCCGGGAGAAAGAGCAGAAAAATGAACCAATAAACGACTTCACCGAGAATCCGATGAAGTTCGAAATGATCGGGAGACTCGATGTCGGCTTGGATCCGCAAACGTTCGCCAAGACGACCCGACTGTAGTACACGACTCACGAGCATTCGCAGAATGCTGGCCAATGCCCACGCCGCGAAAACCAGAACCGCCGCGCCAAGCATCTGCGGAAGGAATTCCAGAAGCTGGGATAGTAATCCGCTGATGGGGGCTGTGATGGTGGTGAGTTTGAGAACTTGTAGGAAAGCCATAAGAACAAACAGCATCACGACGTAGAAGACGAATCGTCCACCCGATCGAGCGAAGTTCATGCCTCCATATGAGTCCGATCCATGAATCAGTCGGCCGAGTTTTTCCCCCAGGCCTGTGCGATTCAAGGTTCCGCGGACTGCCGCGCCCACAACAAGGGCTGCAAGCCAACCCAAAACGAGAACAATGACCGCTCCTACGAGGTTTGGAATGTATCCCCTCCCCAGCGTCATGAGCGGCTCGAAGATCTCCTGTATCATGAGGACCAATCCCCTTTCGATTTATTTAGCCACGGAATTTGAAGTCTGAAATGAACCCAGAGAGCTGCCGCGTTTCAATTGCGGGTCAGTCTTCGATGCCCGGCGAGTGGAACCTCAAGCCGGGGGGCATCTCCGGTACATGGAAATCGACACAATTGATGCGTTCTTTGTCACCGCCTAAATACAGTTTGTTTGCTTTCTCTAAAGTGCCTGCTTTGTGAAGAACTTTTCATTGCGGCGGAGTTGTTCAGTATCTAGGCTACTCCAATGAGCAACGACTCAAACAAGCTCGGGACTTTCCTGGGTGTCTTCACGCCGACGATTCTCACGATTCTCGGCGTTATCATGTACCTGCGCTTCGGCTGGCTTTTGGGCAACCTGGGTCTCTCGCGAGTGCTGCTTGTCGTGGTGGTCGCCAATAGCATTACTTTGGTGACAGCCCTGTCTTTCTCGGCCGTGGCGACCAATGCAAAAATAGGCGGCGGCGGCGCATACTTCATTATCTCCCGGAGCCTTGGCTCCGGGCTTGGTGGGGCCATCGGTATCCCCCTCTTCCTGTCGCAAGCATTCTCGGTGACCCTCTATGCCTACGGACTTGCCGAATCTTTCCGATTCGTGGCGCCGGGTCTTCCGCTGCTTCCTGTAACACTGGGTCTTATTGTCGCCGTGGGTCTTCTGGCCGTGGCAGGGGCCGACAAGGCTCTGCGATCGCAGGTTGCCCTGATGGCTTTCGTGGGCTTGTCGCTGCTTGCCTTGGCTATAGGCGCATTCTTGAAGGCGGGGGACGTTCCCAGGAGTGTGATAGAGCCCGGGAGCCTCAGCTTTTGGGCGGGCTTCGCGGTGTTCTTCCCGGCGGTAACCGGGGTCATGGCTGGCTTGGGCCTATCCGGTGATTTGCGCGATCCGATGAAATCATTGCCGCGTGGATCGCTTCTGGCCGTGGGCATCGGCTTCTTGGTCTACATGACAATACCTTTCCTGCTGAACATGGGCGCGGACGGAGAGCTGCTTCGCGAAGACACCCTGGTCTGGACCCGAATCGCCTGGGCTGGACCCTGGTTGATTCTGCCCGGACTCTGGGCAGCGATATTTTCTTCGGCGGTCGGTTCGATTCTCGCAGCGCCTCGCACTTTGCAGGCTCTGGCCCGCGATGGGCTCGCCCCGTCAATCTTTTGGCAACCCCAGGCTGGACGCGGGGGAGGACTTGTCGCCGGCCTGGTCGTCTCGGTTCTAATTGCCCTGTCCGCAGCTTTCCTTGGGGCTCTCAACATTGTGGCAAGCGTCGTGTCGATGTTTTTCTTAACGGTCTATGGTACGGTGAATCTCGTAACGGCCTTCGAATCTTTGAGCCGCGATCCCTCTTGGCGCCCGAAAATTCGCATCCACTGGTCCTTGAGTCTTGCCGGGGGCCTGGCCTGCTTCGGCGTGATGGTTCTCATTAATCCCTGGGTCGGGATGGCCGCCATCGCCGCGGAGATCGGGCTCTACGTCCTTATATCTCGGCGCTCGCGAAAGGCAAGATGGGGAGATGCCCGCCGCGGGCTCTACGAAAGCCTAATTCGCTGGTCGCTTTTCAGGCTTGCTGGCACTCCAAAAAGTTCCCGTAACTGGCGCCCGCATATTTTGGCCTTCGTGGATGATCCGAAGCGTGAGATCGATTTGGTACGATTTGCCAACGCCTTCAGCCAGGGCCGAGGTGTGGTGACAGCGTGCCATTTGCTAGAAGGCGGCGTGGACGAGTTTGCGGAGGGACTGTCAGAAATGAAAGGCGCAATGCAGGCCTCCTTTCATGAAGAGAACCTTCCTGTTTTCGCTCAAGTCAGCTTGGTAAACAACATTCTTGATGGAATTCTAAGCGTTGCCCAAACCAATGGAATTGCGGGTATGGAGAGCAATACCGTATTTTTGGGCTGGCCACGAGACCCTCACTTACGCTCAGAGTTTCTTGGCGTGACGCGGCGGCTGGGCAAGATGAAGAAATCGGTTGTCCTGGGGCGCTTTAATGAGAGCTATGCCTTTAGCCGTAGTGCAAAGCGCCGCATTCTAGTCTGGTGGGGCGGCCTTGACTTCAACAGCGACCTGATGCTGCTCTTGGCCTATCTCCTTAAAGCCAATCATGAATGGCGGGATGCGGCCATTGAGCTTGTAAGCGTTGCATCAAACGAGACGGTCATGAAAACCACCGAAGCAAATTTCGAGAAACTGATTCCAGAATTCCGCATCGAAGTTAGCCATCGAACACTTCTAAAGCCTGATCGTGAAACCGTGGGCCAACTCATCCAGCGCGAAAGCGAAGGAGCCGATATCGTGTTCCTTGGTATGATGAAAACCCAAGAAGGAGGCGAGGCGGAATATGCTGAGCGTATGGAGACACTGGCGGGCGAGTTGCCCGTGGTGTTCTTTGTGATGAATTCCAGCCTTTTCACCGGCGAGCTGCTAGACTCTCCGGTGGAGGAGTTCGAAGACGCGGCGGCCGAAGGAGAAAAATCAGGAGAAGAAAGTGCAAAAAACTGAACGGACAAGTCTCGTGATGGGCTGGCGGGAAAGAGTCGATCTTCCCGAGTGGGGAGTCACTCGGATCAAAGCGAAAATAGATACGGGCGCTAGGACGAGTGCGATTCATGTGAGCACCTTGTCTGAACTGGAGGACGGGCAGGTAAGATTCGAAGTGGTCTTGCGGGAGGGATTTTCTCGAAAGACCACATGGGTGACGGCCAAGCCGGTGCGGCGTACCATGATCAAATCGAGCAGTGGTCATCGTCAGGAACGGCTAGTTTTTTGTACGAAAATGAAGATTGGCGAAATCGAGCGCGAGGTAGAGCTTACTCTGGTGTCGAGAAAGGGAATGCTTTGTCGTATGCTGGTCGGACGCACTGCCCTGGCAGGAGTTCTTGTCGATCCGCGACGCATCTATTTGGCGACCCGCGCACCCGGCAAGGCTTTAAAGCCTAAGAAAACTGGAAAGAAGCGAAAATGAAAATCGGAATACTATCCATGGCGCCTCGAGCCTACAGCACCAAGCGCTTGGTGCAAGCTGCTACGGAGCGTGGGCACATTGTGCGTGTCCTAAACACACTACGTTTCTCCATCGACCTTCAGGAAGGCGAGCCGGAGCTATTTTATCGAAGTAAGCGATTGAGCGATTACGATGCAATCATCCCTCGCATCGGCGCCTCCATCACCTATTTCGGAACGGCGGTGGTCAGACAATTCGAGCAAATGGACGTCTACTCACCGACCCCCTCCAATGGGATCACGAACTCCCGCGACAAGCTGCGTTCACTGCAGATACTAAGTCGCCACGATATCGGCATTCCCCATACAACCTTCGTGCGCGATCGCAAGGATGTGCTGCCAGCTATCGAACGCGTCGGCGGAGCGCCAATTATAATCAAGATCTTGGAGGGCACGCAGGGCGTGGGAGTTATCTTGGCGGAAACCGAAAAGGTTGCTGAGGCCATTATCGAGACCCTTCAAAGCGCGAGACAAAACGTTCTCGTTCAGAAGTTTGTTGCAGAAAGTAAAGGGAAGGATATTCGCGCCTTTGTCGTCGGAGACAGAGTGGTGGCTGCGATGCGACGGGTGGCTCAAGGGACGGAGTTCCGCAGTAACGTGCATCGAGGCGGCATTGCTGAAAAGGTAACTCTTGATCCTGAGTATGAGAGGACTGCCGTGCGTTCGGCCCAAATACTCGGCCTTCGCGTAGGGGGCGTGGATATGCTCGAAGGGAAGGACGGCCCCCAGGTCATGGAGGTTAACTCTTCACCGGGACTGGAGGGAATTGAAACGGCCACCGGTCTCGATGTGGCGGGCTCGATCATAGATTTCCTTGGTGACCAGGTGGCTTTCCCGGAAATGGACATCCGCCAACGCTTAACGGTTAGCTCTGGATATGGTGTGGTGGAACTAGCCGTACATGAGGGTTTGGATCTAGTCGGTAAAACGATATCTGAGTCACAGCTTAGGGATCGGGATATCGTTGTCCTTACTTTGAATCGCGGAACCACGGTTATCTCGAACCCCAAAGGCTCGCGAACAATCGAAGCCGAGGATAGAATGCTGTGCTACGGAAAGCTCGAGTCCATGCGGGATCTGGTTCCTGAGAGAAAAGAGCGCAAACGCAAGCGGAAAGTCAAGAAACTCGATCCTCAGCTTATCGATGCATTGGATGATAAGCCGTGAAGAAAAAACTGGACGTCGGACAGTGGGGGAAAAACACCATTAAGCCGGGCGAGCGAGGCGAAGTTCAGCTTACTCTAACCGAGAATTTCTCCGGCTCCGACGTTCACATTCCAATTTATATCCTCCGGGCGAAGAAGCCGGGGCCGACGGTGTTTGTTTCCGGGGCGGTGCATGGAGACGAGATTAACGGAACGGGTGCCATTCGGCACATCATTTTGGAAGACCCCTTCGAACTGACCGCCGGATCTTTGATCTTGGTTCCCGTGGTGAACATTCTGGGCTTCGAGCGGCATACCCGCTATCTGCCCGACCGCCGCGACCTGAATCGCAGTTTTCCCGGTTCAAGCAAAGGCAGTTTAGCTAGCCGCATGGCGAGCGTGGTTTTCGAGGAAATCGTCGGACGTGCCGATTTCGGTATCGACTTGCATACGGGTGCGGTGCGCCGAACGAATTTTCCCAACGTGCGTGCTGACCTGAAAGATCCAGTTCTGGCTGAATTCGCCCGCGCCTTCGGAGCCAGCCTCATTGTAAGCGGGCGTGGTCCAGCGGGTTCCCTTCGGCGGACCGCCAGTGACGCGGGAGTTCCAACTCTATTGTTGGAAGCGGGAGAGATCTGGAAGGTTGAGCCAACCGTTCTGGAATATGCCGTGGAAGGTATCAAAAACTGCCTGATTCACTTAGGTATGGTTGACGGTGAACGAAGCGAACCACCCTTTCGCGTGGAGACCGATGCCACGCACTGGATGCGCGCTCAGTACGGCGGCTTTTTGCAGTTCCATGTGGCGCCGGGGGATATCGTAGAGAAAGATCAACATATCTCGACCAACACCAGTCTGACCGGCACCGAACAGAATACGGTACATGCGCCGCGTGAAGGAATCATCCTGGGCATGACGACCTTGCCGGCCGTGGTGCCTGGGGATCCCATCTGTCATATCGCCTATACGAAAAAGGGCAGCCTCAAGAAAATTGAGCGCGCCATGTCGAAACTTAGCGACGATGATCTTCATGAGCGAATGCGGGACGATCTTTCGAAGAACATGGTTTTGGAAGACGGGGAAGACTAAGAACTGAGAACTGAGAACTGAGAACTGAGAACTGAGAACTGAAAGAAACCCCCTCACCGGTAGAGGGGGTTTTTCCAAAGCAAAACTCTTTGATTACCAGATATGTTTCACATTCGACCAAGATGTTTCTTCGGCCGCAAGCAAACCTGGATCGATATCGAGCCATTTCCAGAGGCGATATTCGCCTTCCCCTATAGGAATCACGTAGAAACGCACGGTGTCGCGAACAAGGAGCACATTGACTTGGCTGCCTTCGATGGCGCCCCTGAGGTAAAAACTTGCATCGGTTTGGTAAGTTCGATAGAGAGTGCCGTCAGGGTATTCGTCGCCCTGAACCTCAAAGGGATTATCCGGAGCGCTCCAATCGCCCGCTGCGTTAAATCTCAGGTCAACACTTTCAACGCCGGGGGTTGTGCCGTCAGGGCTGGAGTTGCCGCCAAACAGCGCCCCGGTGTGGGTTCTTTCTGCGTCAAGTCCCCAGTACGGGCCCTCGCCCGTATCTTCGATGAAGTAGAACTTGAATTCTGCGTAGACCCCCTCTTCCCGTCCCAAGGGATCTCCTGTGTACAACAGCACGTCGCGATACTCGGCGATGTCCATCTCATTCCAGGACGTGACGAAGTTGTCGATGACATTGTCCGGCGTACTGTAGTCGAGATATTCGGGGCCCTCGTCGGCTGGGTCTGTAGAATTACTACAACCGGCGAGAACGAGAGCGGAGAGAATAATCGTCAAGGTCCATGTGGCGCACTTCATCATCTACACCTCGCTTGAAAATCCACTGGAAATTAGATTCGAGAATGCATTGTATCATCCTGGAGTCTTAGTTCAAGCCGAACTATTCATTAATGCAAGTTAAGATCAAACCCTCCCCCAATGAGGGAGGGCCGAGTAGCAAGCGCTGCAACTGTGCTAGTTGCCGCGATCAAGATCCATCCACTTCCAGATTCTGTATTCCACATCTCCACCGATAGCCACGGGAATCACATAAAAACGCACGGTGTCTCTCACAGACATGGTGATGGCTCCAGTATCCGCCCTTTGCCGCTTCAGGGTGATCTGCATATCTGTGGCGTAGTTCCGATAGAGCGTTCCCAGAGGATAGCGATCCCCCTGCACATCATAGGGGTTTTCGGGGCTCATCCATTCGCCGAGAGAAAAGAATTGCAAGTCGATATGCTCAACGCCGGGCAAAGATCCACTTCGGCTGGGCAATCCACTGAAAAGTGCGGCCGTGTGCTCCACTTCTTCATCATAGCCCCAGGCGAGTCCGTATTGGTCATCAAGTTCGATGAAGTAAAACTTGAAGGATTCGTAGGACACTGCATCCGTTGACACTTCTGCCCCATCGTAAAGCACTTGATCACGATACTCCTGGATGTCCAGGCGACACCAAGCATCGGTGAAATTCATGATGAGATTGTCGGGGGAATCGTAGTCTCGGTATCCTTTACCCTCGGTATCTTCATACAAAACGGGTCGAGACTGTTGACAGTTTAAGAGTGATAGGCAAAACAACAGGCAAAACAAGCTAATAGCAGTACGCTTGAACATGACACACCCCACATGCAGGTGGGGCATTGCCAGAATATATAGTTGTTTGAACGCTCAATCAAGAATTGCATGGCTTGAGTTGAAGATGGCGATCAAACGCCCTCCACTCCGCGCATCAATCCTTGCACCTTGGGTTCTTGAATGCGCATACGTTCTTCCACGGTGAAAGGTGTCACACGCTTGGCCTCCACCAGAGCTTCGCCGAGCTCCACGGAGGCCTCGCCTTCGACCCAGAAGGGCCCTGCTCCGCGCAATCTTGTGGCTAGAAGAGCGTAGTCCTGCGGAAAGAAAACGGCTTCGAAGGTTCCGGTATCGTCGGAAAAGGTGTAGAAAGCCATGATGCGCCCATCGCTTTTGGCGCGGGTTCGTTTTCCGGTCACCTTCACGCCGGCCAGGCGCACCGTGCCCAGGTGCGCGTTTTCCTCGTTGCGAAACTCAAAGGCGCGCTCGCGCAGGTTTACGGCGCTCATGCGAGGGCCGGTGGCTTCGAAAAGCAAGATAGGATGCATGGATGGCGAAAAGCCAAGCACGGCCAATTCCTCGCACGCACGTACCGCGGCGTTTTCCATGTCGCCGGTAAGTGGGCGGAAGGCTTCTTCCTCGGCTCGTGCTTTTGAGTTCGTGGGCCAAAGATCGCGGAGAGCTTCCAATAATTCCACACGCGAAACGGGTTCGCCCAAGCTTTCGATGGGGAGTCCGTCGAATCCGCCGATACGAAGCAGCAGGGCTGCCTCCCAGCGACGTGGGCCGTCACCATCGCCGCGTGCGCGAGCGATGAATTCTTCCAGGGAATAGAAAGGACAGTGGGCGCCCTCTTCGGACATCCAACGGACGGCTGTTTCGCGCACATTCCGCAGGAACGATAGACCGATGCGCACATGCCCGCCGCCTTCCACGCCGCCGGCGGGGTCTGCAGCCAGGGCACCGCTGGACCATCCTCCGCTACGTGTGCTGCCCGCGTTCACATGCGGTGGCAGGATCCTGAGCCCCAGGCGACGCGCCTCTTCCACGTATTCGGGGGTGGCGGATGAGCTGCCGTGTTCTTCGCCGACCGCGTCCTGGTGATCGGCCGGGCGGTGCGCCGT
>JACNKJ010000006.1 GCA_014382085.1 bacterium | reverse complement strand
TACAACGCCAAAGGCGCGAATCGGCCTTCCCTCGCGCTCCGGCTCGGCGGGTAAGCCCTAATTCCTTATGTTTCAATTTGAGCCCGCCTCCCAAGTCGCGCCTCGGGAATCCGCTTCGCGCCTCAAAACTCCGAATTGTTCTGGCGTCCTTAGTCCGAAATAAGAATCGGGGAGGTAGACACCTCCCCGACTATTCTTCTCGCAAAGCGAAGCGGTTTTCCTCCGAGCGCCTGTGAGTCTGCGAACCAAAGCTCGGAGGAAAAACCGCGAGCGTCCTATTTCAGCATCAACATCTTGCTGGTACGCTGCTCAGTTCCCGTATTCAGTTTGTAGAAGTACAGGCCGCTAGGCAGAACTTGACCGGCATTGTCCGTGCCGTTCCAGATCACGTGATGCTCACCCGCGTCCAACTGGTCGTCGAGCAACAGGGCAACCCTTCGTCCATTCACATCGAAGATCTCCAGTTTCACGTCCTTCGCGCCGGGAAGGGCGAAGCGAATGGTCGTCTTCGGGTTGAATGGATTGGGATAGTTACCCTTGAGCAGCAGCATGGCCGGAATTTCACTCGCGCCCGTACCACCGCTCAGAACGTGCAATGTCACGGGCAGAACTACATCGTCGCCCGGCGCATTGTGCGCGATGATAATGTTAGCCGGGTAATCCCCGGGGCTCAGACCCACACAGTTGAAGTTGATGTCCAGGTAATCGTACTCGCCCACCGCGCAGTTCCCCGCCATCACCGGCATGTTGATCCAGGTGAGAGGCTGGTAAATGGTGAAGGGCGAGTCACTGAAGTCGCCGACGCCTTCAGCCTGAGCCGTGATGCGGACTTCGCAATAGGGTACGAAGGGTCCGGTCACGGTCCACATGAAGCTACCGGTGTTGGCGGTATCGTCGGCCAGCATTTCCCAAGAGAAGCCGCCGTCACGACTCAGCTCGATATCCACCGTGGCGATGACGTCGGTCCAGGACCATTGGATCACGCGCGACTCTCCGATGGGCCAAAGCTCCCCACCGTTGGGCGCAATGATGGTGATGCCGGGCCCGGTGGGGCCTTCCAGCAACATGTCGCCCTCAATGTAGTGAGGGTCGCTGCCATAGATATCACCCTGAATGGAGAAGGGGATTTCCAGGTTGCCCATAAGGCCGCCCACGAACTCGAGTGTCACCAGACAGGTGGCGCTCTCGCCACCATAGACCTCGCCCCAACCACCATTGGGATCACTCCAGACCAAGCGCGCGCCGTCTCCTGTTGCGCTATTGGTCTCCAAGTCGCCGGCGCTGCCGCCGGTCAGGTTGGTGGAGCTGATCACGTTCACGCCGGTGTCGAAGTCTAGGGTGACTTCGCTGATCCACTCAGAATCTGAGCTGTTGTTGTACAGAGTCAGCGTGAAGGTTTCGGTAGCGCCCGGATTGTAGCTTCCCGGGCTGGGAGTGAATGTGGATCCGGCCACGCTTCGGTCGCCACGTGGAATGGAAGGGTCCATGATGCTGATGTCATAAACCAGCGTGGATCCAGCTTCGCCTTCGTTGCCGATGCCGAAGTCCTGCATATCGGTACCACCGACGCTAAGCTGCACGTAGAAGGAATCTTCCGTCACTACGATATTCGGCTGCTCCACATATCCCACCGGAATCGTGGTCATGTAGGGCTCGTAGTTCTGCATCATCACGACGATGCTCAATTCGCCGCCTGTGGGATCGATGTTCCAAACTTCGATTTCCGTTAGGCCGTTCGCACCCACGGTGCCGGCTCCGGCCAGAGCGCCGGCCTGTGTGAGCCCCACATAGCTGCCGGGAGCGGCTTCCACCGTAAACTCGGTGGCGGCGCCGCTGATGAATCCGTCATGCACAACAGGATTGCTTCCGGGCACGCCCAGATAGGTACTGAGGCTCGGATCGCCCATGAGATTGTAGATGTTCCAGTAGTAAGTCGTAAGACTCGAACCGGCTTCCATCACCGCCAGGTTTCCGCAGAAGATAATGGCGTCGTTGGTCACGTACCATTGGTCCATGGCTTCTTCGTGGTCGTGGAAAAGGCCGTCGTAAACGCCCAGTTCCGTGGACTCGTAGGGCCAAGCCGTTCCGTTGATCTGAGAAGAGGAGTGATAGCCCACGCCCCACCAGTAGTCTTCATTCCAATAGGTGGAATTGGAACCACCGATGTAGCCGATAGCACCCTTGTTGGCAGCGCGCAACCACGTTTCGGCAAAGCACTCGCCGTAGTCGTAGGTACTCGTCAAACAGCAGTTGCCCACGGCCATGCAGAATTCGCCGTCATTGTTCAGGTTGTTGATATTGCTCTGTGTGAAGCTCGGATCGCTCCAACTCGTCTGGCTTCCATGAGCGGTGTAGTTGATGTAACCCACGCCCTCGCTCACGCTCTGCACGATGTTCGAGGCATTGCTGCCAGATGCGGGATACAGGTAGGTATGGCTGTAGATCCCGTGAGCCGGGTGGAAATAGTGTTCGTGTCCGTAGTTGATCTGGCCATTACCGTGAGTGTGACCATAGGTGCCGACCATACCCGCGAT
>JACNKJ010000085.1 GCA_014382085.1 bacterium | reverse complement strand
AATTCTCCACGAGCCCAGGCCAGGCCCGCGGTTTCCTCGTGGCGATTGCGGTGGATGGTCCAGATCTCGCTCAGCGCGTCCGCGCGATCGCTCTCGTTCGCCATCGGGTAATCGGCCAGCCAGGTTTGGAGGGCCGCCATGCGAAGGACCGGATCTTCCAAGGCGGTCGCTACGGTCAAAGCCGCACCGGCCTGGGAGGATTGATCCTTTCCGCCGCAGGCAATCATAAGCAGTGCCGCCGAGAAAATAACTAGCAACCATGCGCGCATGGCATTTCCTTTCGTCACCTCAGTCTCCGCTGAGGAATCCCTTGAGAATGTCGCCACCGAATCCGGCAACGCCCTTGCGTTCGCCCTGTGTACCTCCGCGACGGATACCGCTGGCTGCGACCACGCGATCTGCCAGTCGGCTGAAGGGAAGCGTTTGCAGATAGATCTTCCCCGGGCCGCGCAAAGTTGCAAAGAAGAGTCCTTCGCCACCGAAGAGTACATTCTTGAATCCGCCGATGAACTGAATGTCGTAATCCACGTGCTCTTGAAATGCCACCAGACAGCCCGTGTCCACGCGCAGCGTTTCTCCCGGCGCCAGTTCCCTTTCGAGAATTGTGCCGCCCGCGTGAGCGAAGGCCAATCCATCCCCCGACAACTTCTGCAGGATGAAGCCCTCGCCGCCGAAGAGGCCGGCTCCGAGTTTCTTGGAAAAAGCGATGTTGATATCGATGCCGTAGGCGCTGCAAAGATAGGCGTCCTTCTGGCAAAGCCAGGTGCCTGTAGCGCCGAGATCCAGGGGTATGATTTTACCGGGATAAGGCGCGGCGAAGGTGACGTCGCGTCGCTTGCCGCCCCGGTTCTCGAAGGTAGTAATGAAGAAGCTCTCGCCCACGATGGCTCGCTTGAGCCCCTTCATAAGGCCGCCTTGAGTGCCCGTATCCATTTCGATGTCGTCTTCGATGAAGAGCATGGCGCCGGCTTCCGCGTGCACCGCCTCGCCGGGATCCAGGGTGATCTGCACGGCCTGCATGTCGTCGCCGTGAATTTGGTATTCGATTTCGTGGGCCATGGCCGCTCCTTGTGCTGGCTGGGAATGGGAAACCGCCCCCATACGCCTAACAGGTCGTGGCGTTTCCTTCCAGCATTAGAAGCCGGCTAATAATTCGCCTTCAAAGTGCCCCAGTCAGTGGTCTCAGTGGACACCGCATCGGTGAAGCCAAGCACTTCGGCAAGTAGAGGCATGGCGCCCCAGGTTCCGCCTTCGGCGGGAGGCACCGTCCCCATCATGCGGATGTAAACCAGCGAAGTGGCGCTCTGGGCTATAGCACGCGGCAGGAGTACGTCGTCCAGATAGGTATCACCGGTGATGTTGCCGAAATCCGCCGCGTCGATGATCCAGGCCGTGCCGCTGAGATCGAAATCGAGGGAGGTGTCCGGGGGACCACCTATTGCCGCTTCAAGATCGACATTCAGGGTAAAGGCCTTGCCGGCGGGATTGTAACTGCCGCTGTTCACTACGGCGATGGATGCCACATAGGCACCGTGGCCGTTGAAAGGCTCGGTGCCCGAAATGCTCATGGCGGTGACAAGGGGTCCACCGCCGTTGACGGCCACGTCCATATCGATGCTTACGGTTCCCTCCAGGAAGCTGATGGCTTCATAGCCGCCGGGGGGGATACCGGTGTCGTCAGGGAAGACACCGAAATCGAAGGCGTTGTAGCTGTAACTGCCCAAAGCATTGGTGCCACTACAATGACGTGGCGAACATGATGCGCTGACATGATCATCGACTGTTCCGATGTGGGCATCGGCGTCGGGCCAGTGGTTGACCATTCCCGGATCGCCGGAGACCAGAGTGAATTCAACTTCCTGAGCTCCCGCCGAAATCGCGAAAAGCAGCGTGCAGGTTAACAATGTTCGCAATACTGACATGAGAATCTCCCCGGGAAAAATGCTGTTCAGAATATCGAGAGATCGAAACTATATCGAAATATCAACCGAGGCCGCAATGGAATTCACGGCGCCGGGACCACGAATACGCTTAAACTGTTTATTATCAAAGACTTATCGGCTACTGGAAGGCGCTCAGCCCCGTGATCTCCTTGCCCAAGATCAACGAGTGAATTTCGTGGGTTCCTTCGTAGGTGATCACCGCCTCGAGATTGCACATGTGCCGACCCGTCTGATATTCCAGGCTAATTCCATTGGCGCCGAGTATTTGACGCGCCTCGCGGGCGATATCCAAAGCGATCTCACAACCGTTGCGTTTGCCCAGGGAAATCTGCGCCGGCGTCACTTCGCCGGCGTCCTTGAGTTGAGCCAGACGCCAAAGCATCCATTGATGCTGGGTAATGCGTGATAGCATCTCAGCCAACTTGCTCTGTGTCAGCTGAAAGCCCGCGATGGGACGACCAAACTGCACGCGCTCGCCCGCATAGGCCACGGCCTCTTCGAAACAGGCCAGGGCCGCGCCCAAGGTTCCCCAGGCAATGGAGTAGCGCGCCTGGTTCAGGCAGGAAAGCGGTGCACCCAATCCTTTGGCGCCGGGCAGGCGGGCGCTGTCGGGAACGCGCACTTCATCCAAAGAGATCTCGGCGGTGTCGCTGGCGCGCAGACTCATCTTGCCTTCCATGGCCCGGGCTTGGAGGCCCGGCCTTCCCTTCTCAAGCAGAAATCCCAGCACGCCCTCTTCGCCCTGGGCCCAGATGAGCGTGACGTCGGCAAGGGTGCCGTTGGTAATCCACATCTTGGAGCCGTGGAGGATCCAATCATCGCCGTCGCGCCGGGCCCGCGTGGCCATGCCGCCGGGATCCGAACCGTGGTCGGCTTCGGTGAGGCCGAAGCATCCTATTTTTTCTCCCGCCGCCAGGAGCGGCAACCAATGCAGCTTCTGCTCTTCGCTGCCATAACGATGAATGGGATACATGACCAGGCCGCCCTGCACCGAAGCGAAACTGCGCAGGCCACTGTCGCCCCGCTCGAGTTCCTGCACCATGAGGCCATAGGCAAGGTTCCCGATTCCCGGCAAGCCGTAGCCCTCGAGGGTGGGTCCGAAGAGGCCGAGGCGTCCCATAGAGGGAAGCAGTTCGTGGGGAAAACGACCCTCTTCCCAACATGAGGCCAGTAGCGGTCGGGCTTCCTTCTCAACGAAGTCGCGCACGGTGGCACGGATGAGTTTTTCCTCGTCGCTGAGCAATGCGTCCATATTGTAGAAATCGGTCATGGTGAGCCTCCTGACATACAAGATAGAAGATGCTCCCCCATTCGCCCATTAGAAAGCGATCTCTTCCCTTGCCGAATATCAGTTCCGCCGATAGACTTTTTATTGGAAGTGGTCTGATACGAGTTAGCTCAATCAGAAATGGAGAGGTGGGAATGATGAAAATCGCGAAAGTCTTAATCCTCATTGCTATTCTAAGCCTTAGTTTCAGCGCCATCGCGGAAGACACGTATATCTCAACCGTCGAAGGAAACTTTGCCGCTTACTACGATGGCGACGCCGCGGGAGTTATTCCCGATCCTACTGGATATGGCAATTTCCTCTGCGGAAATGGCGGCTACCTGCTTTCCCTCAACTACCCCGATCCAGGCGAGGGCATCTTCGACTGGTACCTGAATCCGAATATCTACGTTGCGGGCCTGCTACTTGGACAGGTCCCCATGGAGCTCGTGATCAATGATGCCGGAATCGCCTTCTGGTTCATGGATGGACTGGCCTACATGGCAAGCTGGGCGGAACTGGGTTTCACCTGGGTTCCCGGACTGGGACTCTATGCCGGTGAATACGCAACTCCCGACGGCATCTGGCCGCCGAACCCCGACGCTATTGTAGGGGATTGGAACTACGACTATGACGGTGGCGGAGATGATGTGTACATCGACATTGACGGCGTCGACGGTGTCCACAACTTCGACTTCTGCTTCTTCCGCTCCATGACCTGGCTGGCAGGTACGGGAACCGCCATTCCCAACGACCTGGCCGATTGGTTGGAGGCCAACATCGGCGGCATGGACGCCACCTGGGTGCGCGCCGTCGATCTGACATTCCTGGAACTAATCGATACCACCATCGTTGACTTCGGCGGTCCCAACATCGGCGCCCCCGACGCGACCACAGAGGGTTACTACATGGTCACTCTCACCGCGAATCGCGGTTCAACGGCCGTGGAAGAAAGCAGCTGGAGCCAGTTAAAGTCGCTCTACTAGAATTCAACGCTGTTTATTGAACACGCCCGGTCCTTGGCCGGGCGTTGTTGCATCCATTGTCCTGAGATAGACAATCATGATAAAGTCAAAACTTGGAAATCCACTTCCCTTCGCTAGCAATCTCAGGTGAGTTCAATATGAATGCGTTATTCAAATTAACCCGAGCCATCTCGAATCTTTCGGCTTGGCCCGAAGGTCGAAAGACTTTACGGCGAGACAGAAGGCAAACATTTTTCAACGACTATGGCGCGGAGCACCATCTTAGGGCGTGCATCCAATGGCTTGCCCGCGCGCAGGACGCCGTGGCGAACGAGGGCGGTGTTTCAGCGGGATGGCATTTTCGATTTGGCTGGCTGCCACCCTTCCCAGAGACCACTGGCTATATTATTCCCAGTTTTTTTGACTATGCCTTTTTGAGTGGCGAGGACGAGTTTCACACGCGCGCCATCCAGTTAGCCGAATGGGAAGTGAAGATTCAGAAGCCCGACGGATCGGTTCGCACAGGATTCGGAGTAAGTGAGGATTCCACTGTTTTCGACACAGGACAGGGGCTCTTCGGTTTTCTGCGAGCATATCAAGAAACTAAAAAGGATCTCTTTCTCGATTCTGCCCACCGCGCCGGTGATTGGCTGCTCACCATGCAAGACGATGATGGCGCATGGCGTCGAAGCACCTTCCGCGCAGTTCCCCACAGCTATAACGCCAGAACTGCCTGGGCCCTCTCCTTATTGGGGAATGCTGTAGGTGACGCGAGATTCATTCAGGCCGCCAGAGCAAACCTGGACTGGGTTGTAGCCCAACAAGATGAAGATGGTTGGATGAAACACGCCGCATTCCACCCCAGTGAGGATCCGTTGACCCACACCATGGCCTATACCACACGCGGATTGATGGAAGGGGGACTGATACTAAATGAGCCAAGATACATTGAGGCGGCAATTCGTCTATCCACACCCCTTAGGAGTATCGCCACGCAAAAAGAGTATCTCGCAGGAACTTACGGGCGAGGTTTTCTCCCAGACGATAGCTTTTCATGCCTCACTGGTAACGCACAATTTGCGATAATTTTCTTCATCCTGGGAAAAGAAACTGGTGACCAAACATGGACTCAAGCGGCACTAGCCCTAAATGCCGGTCTGCGCAAGACCCAGAATCTTGAAAGTGATTTGCCAGGGATCCATGGAGGAATAAAGGGATCGCAGCCCGTGGATGGTGCATACTCTCCATGGGCAATGCTCAATTGGGCTGTCAAGTTTCTCCTGGACTCGCTCATGCTCGAAATTTCCCATGAGCAGAGTAAAGATCTTAAGTGGGGGCGACAAGGTTGACCTGTGAAAGGTGTCAATGAAGAAGCTATTGAAGTTCATTTCCAAAGTAAGCGGTCTACGTAGTGCAAAGAAATCGCTGGAAGACTTACGCAAGCGTAGAGCGGTCGATCGAGCAAGAACAAACCCTGTGAGCAAGAAACAACTCATCTCAGAGCTTCGTGATCTCGGGGTGAAAACAGGCAGCACTGTATTTGTACATAGTTCCTTATCGAAGCTAGGATTTGTCGAGGGGGGCGCGGAAACGGTAGTCGCCGCCTTACTGGAATCCGTTGGCCCAAGTGGAACCATCGCAATGCCAGCCTACCCCATTTCCGACTACAGCATTGATGCCCTAAAGAAGGAGCCCATCTTTGACCCAACCAAAGATCCTTCGCGCATGGGAAAGATCACGGAAATCTTCCGACTTCAAAAGGGTGTGCTTCGTAGCAGTCATTACACGCATTCCTGCTGTGCCCTTGGGCCCGCCGCAGATTTTCTAACTCGCGATCATGAATCGTCCATAACTCCTGTAGGGCCTGGGTCCCCCTATGCTCGTTTGATTGAAGAAGAGGGTTTTGTTCTAGCCCTGGGATCGACCTTCGGACACATCACTTTTTACCATGTCATCGAGGATCAGATGGCGAATTTCCCCTATCAGGTTTATTACCCGGACATATTGCGAGGGCCTATTCGCAGCAAAAACGGAGACACTCGCTATAGCCAGTATCGCCTACACGACCCCAAAATCTACCTCGGCAAACGTATCGATCTCAATTCCAAGAAAGAAACGGAGATGCTAATGCATTTTCGACAAGCTGGGATTTTGCACGAGGGGCCTGTCGGGGCAGGCGAAGCCAAGCTCTTCCCTGCAGTGGAGGCGGCCAACCTGTTGAGGCGGCTGGCTGAGCGCGGGGTTACAATCTATCAAACCTAAGCTGAGAGAGAGAGTATGACACAGCGTTTATCCCTTGGCGCCAAAGCATCGCTTCGCAAAACCTTTACCATCGAAGAAGTACAACAATTTTCAAAGCTCTCCCTTGACGCAAACCCCCTTCACCTGGATGAAGATTATGCGCGCGAAACGCCTTTCGGTCGCCGCATTGTTCATGGGATGCTCGCGGCCAGTCTCTTTTCCGGATTACTCGGTCAGGAGTTACCCGGACCAGGTACGATATACTTGGGGCAGGAGCTGCGTTTTACGGGTCCAGTTTTCCTCGACGAGGAAGTTACCGCGACTGTGGAGATTACCGCAATTAGAGAGGACAAGCCGATAGTTACACTTAGGACATGGTGCAGAAATCAAACGGGAGATATCCTAATCGATGGCACAGCCACAGTGCTGACAAGTTAAGGGCGTATATAAAAGTCTGCATATTCGAGTATTAAATTAAAGATTCGATGAATTCCAAAAGTGTTGCTTATCGGCGGAGTTAATGTCATTATTTGGCTATTCTACTGCTCCATTTTTCCTAGGAGGAATGCTATGAAAGTATTGCTCTCGATTTTTTCCATTCTGGTAGCACTTGCCACAACAACTCTTGCTGAGCCTATTCCAATTTTTTCCGATGAGCCTATCACCCTGAATTGCAATGACGACCCTCGGGGTGTGGATGTGGGAGACATAAACGGCGATGAGATTATGGACATTGTCGTGGTGAACACAGCTATCGACGCCTACACCATATTGCTAGGAAACAATGCCGGCAGTTATGAATACGGTGGGATGTTCGACCCCTTTGACGAAGAGCCTCGGGATGTCGCACTTGCTGACCTTCAGGGCTTGGGACGTATGGATATGGTCATTCCCTGCACGGGTGATATCGACTGGGGATATACTCAGATTTTCCACAATACTGGGTGGGGATACTCCATCCATCAATCCTTATACGGGGGACGGGGCCCATGGCACTGTGTGGTTGATGAGTTTGATGGGTCCCCTGGATTAGATGTGGTGCTAACTTATCCTAGATGTGGTGCTAACTTATCCGTGGAGCGGAACTCTCGGAACCCTTCACAATGATGGATTCGGGAACTTCACATTAAGCAGTTCTCCCATCACTCCTCACCCGATTCAGCTCTGCAAAGGCGATTTCAATCAAGATGGATTGTTAGATATTGCCTTCACGCAAGCAGAGAATCCCAACATGTTTGGCTTCGCGTACGCAACCAATGATGGAGCTGGCAACTTCACATTGCGTCCGAAGTACTCACAGCCTTTTTATATGGGAGGCATTGCAGCAGGGGATTTAAATGGTGATGAGCTTGACGATATAGTTGTCGGATTCCATGAACCAGCAGGAGAAGACAATCTTCGCATCTATTTCGCTCGAGAAGAAGGTGGCTTTCATGCTCCAGTGATCTATGGGGATTTGGGTCACACATTCAAAATTGTCGCTGAAGATTTCGATGCGGATGGTGATATTGATTTAGCTGTCAGTGATCTCTATGGTTTTGAACTGACAATCCTTCACAACGATGGCCTTGGAGATTTCGGAGAGTGGGAAATCCATGCCACGGATGGAGGTTCTTACGACATAGTAGCGGCCGACATGAATGACGATGGCGCGTTGGATTTAGTTGTTTCCAATTTCGCACATGGATTAGTTCAGATCTTTCACAATGCACATCCCACAGGCATTCCTGATGATCAAGTCACTTCCGCATCCAAAATACTCGGTGTTTATCCAAACCCATTTAATCCAACGGGGGTCATCCGCTACCAGCTCACAGAGGCTGCGTGGGTTGATGTAGAAATATACGACAGTCTCGGGCGGATGATCAAAACTCTCGACTCTCAGTTTATGAATGAAGGAATCCATGAAAGCTCCTGGGATGGAAGAGGCGACCGAGGAGAGCTCTATCCTTCAGGAGTTTACCTAGTCCAAGTAAGTTCAGGCTCCTGGAAAACTGGAGCGAAGCTTGTACTTATGAAGTAGTTATTAGTCGAAAAGGCTGCCCTGCCTGCGCCCGGGATCGGGAGGCGGCTCATGACCGAGTCGTTCGAGAAGTTCACGCGCATTCGTCGGCGCGTGGCCCGAGTAGTGATTATTGAAAAAACCATAGACTTCACGTAGCTCCGCGGCGCGCTCCATAATCCAGTCGGCCCAATCGCGAATTTCCCGCTGGCGATTCACCTGCACCTCGGAAAACTGGCTGATCTCTCGGCTGCCAAGCCATCGAATGTAGGCGAAGTCGGCCGTCAATGGTCGGTGTTCCTCGCCGGCGGCTCCCACTCCAATGGTCCAGGCCACGTTGTGGGCCGCCAAGAGTTCTAGGGTTTCCCGTTGGCGCCAATCCCGGCTGCGCAGTTCCACCGCGTAGTGATGATCCCCCGGCAAGGTCCCCAAATAGGCTTCGAGAATGGGAAAATTCTCGGCTGCGGTGAAGGTGGCGGGGAACTGTAATAGGAAGGGACCCAGCTTGCCCTCCAGCACGCTCATACGATCCAGAAAGACACGGCTCAACTCGCCACAGCCCAGTAGGCTGCGATCATGGGTGATCTCCCGGGGGAATTTGGCGCAGAAGCGGAAGTTTTCGGAGCTGCGCTTGGCCCATCCATCTACCGCAGACTGGCGGGGCACGGCGTAGAAGGTGGAATCGATCTCCACCACGCCGAAAACTCCGGTATAGCTCTCCAGATAACCAGCCTGCTTGGTGCCTGCAGGATAGAAGTTTCCTTCCCAGTCTTTGTAGCTCCAGCCGCTGGTGCCCACGAAGACCGAAGCCCCTTCTTTGTCGGAGTTTTCGCGGAAGAATTCCTCCTCGTCGATGAATTCTTCCCGGCGCCAGTTCTTATCCTGTTCCATCTTCTGGAATTATAGCTTCTTCAAGGGAGTATGGGTCAAGAATGGCGTTGCACCGGGGACCCGACCCCTTTAGGCTCTTGCCGTCCCCAAAGCTCCTGAGAGGTGGAAGATGCGTATCCTAGCAATAATTATGGCGATGTTCCTGCTCGCTCCCGCGGCACTTGGCGATACCGTGGTCGAGAAGAGCTCCAAAACCGAATTCCCTGCGTCCATCACCCTGAAGGGTCCCGAGGGCGAGGTGAACCTGAATGCCCTGGGTACGGGCCTTCGCAAAAAGGCCATTTTCAAAGTTTACGCCGGGTGTTTCTACGTGGACGCCACAGCCAAGATGGGCGACGACCCTGCGGCGGCGGCCATTGGCGGCAATTTTGCCAAGCGTATCGACATGCACTTCCTGCGTGACGTGGGGGGCGACAAAATCGCGGGCGCCTTCCGCGAAGGAATCCAGAAAACCCTGCACGGACACGACGAGCAGGTCGAAGCCTTTTGCGGACTTTTCACCGAAGAAGTGAAGAAGGGCGAATCCATCGTTCTCACCTACTTGCCCGGATTCGGGCTGGTGGCTGAACAGGCGGGCGAAGAACTGGGTACATTGAAAGAGGGCCATGTGATTTCCGCCCTGTGGGCCACCTGGTTCGGTGATGATCCCATTTCGGACGACCTCAAAGAGGGAATGCTGGGTATCTAGTTTTATGGCGCTTCGTATCACCATCCACGGTTCCTACGGTACGGGAAATCGTGGCGACAATTATATCCTGTTTCAGCTTCTCGGTTTTCTCGAGAGGGAAACTCCCGGCGCGGAGGTGACCGTCCTTTGTCGCGACGAGGAGCGTCTTGGCGCGCTCCTCGAAAGCGAGTTTTCCGAAACAAGCCTGATCCTTCGAACTCTCCACCACTCTTTCAAGCGGCGCACCTTTGCGGTGATCAAGGCCTGCATGGCTTGCGATATGTTCATCCTCGGTGGCGGAGGCTTGCTATGGGGCAAGGCTTCCGGAAACCTAGGTTACTGGCTACTCAGGCTTCGTCTTGCGATGCTCGCTGGCCGCAAAACTGTCATCTACGCACCTGGCATTTTCAACATACAGGGGCATCGGGCGGAGACTCTTTTAGCACGAGTTGCCTCAAAGGTGGATTTTCTATCTGTCCGAGATAAATTGGGGTTCGATATTCTGAGAGCTGTTGGCGTCTCTGAGCAGAAGATTTTCCTTGGTGCGGACCCAGTCTTTCTTGTTCCGCCACCTGACCCTCAGCGAGGAGAAGAACTCCGAAAGGAGTTAAAGCTAACCGATCGCAAAATTATCGGCCTCTCAGCCCGAGATTGGAGTGGGCGCCTCTCTGCTGGCTTGTTTGCTCGGGTTGTTGCAGAGCTAGCAAGCGATGATGATACCTTTTTAATCTTCTTTGCCCTCAAAGACAGTGGTATGCCCACTGAAGTTGATCGTGATGATACTGAAGTTGGACGGAGGTTGCTTCTTACACTCGATCCGGAAATGCAAAAACGCATGCTGATTCTAGATGACAGCACCTCAAGCGAAGACTTCATGGCCTTGGTGAGTATCTGTGATTTTCTCATCGGGATGCGCCTTCATGCTCTAATAATGGCCACCTTAGCTGGAGTTCCCTTCGGTGCATTGACATATGACCACAAGGTAGAAGCCTATATGGCGATGATCGGGCGGCAGGAGTATCTAGTTGATAGAACTCGCTTTTCCGATCCGAGCGCGTTGGATGATCTTGTTGTTGCGCTTAAAGCACTTCTGGATCAACCACGGTCAATTGTCCAGACGCCCATCATGATCGCCGGTGCGGAAATGGCCGGACGCGCCCGCGCCATGCACCAGGAACTGGCTGCGCGCTTGAGGGATTGGTTTCCCGATGCCTAGGCTGATTTACTTCTCGCCCATTCCCTGGGGCGGGCTTTATCAGCGTCCTCAGCATACGGCTCGAATTCTCTCCGAACACTTCGACGTGCTTTGGGTAGAGCCGAAAACGTTGAGCCACCCCAAGCCGCCGCCGGCCAAGGTGAATTTGTCCTTTTTAGCCTTGCCGGTCTTCCCGACCAATGCCAAGCGCCCCATTCTGCGCCGCCTCGCGCGGCTTGCCGAGCGCATGCCCTTGCTCGGCTCCTGGCTTGAGCGACGGCAGGCAGCCTTGCTTCGCAAAGCGTTGGATGGGCAGAGAGATCCCATTCTCTTCTTTGGGCATCCGGAAATGGCGCCGCTTACCAAAGCCTTTCCCGATTCTCCGCTGATCTACGACCACATGGATGATGTTTTGGGCTTCGGCGAACCCTCGCCGATATTGCGCCGGAAGCTGGAGAATCTGGTGAAGCGCGCAAACGTGGTCAACGCCACCAGCGAGCGTCTTGCGGCCGACATGGAGTTGCTCGGCGCCAAGAAATGTCTTCGAGTCGGCAATGGCGTGGAGTTCGCACGCTTTGCCGAAGGATCTTCGCTGCCCGAGCCGGCGGCCCTGTCCGCCTTGCCTCGCCCGCGAGCGCTCTATCTGGGTAGCCTGGCCGAGTGGTTCGACTTCGATCTGCTCTACGAGGTGGCCCGGCGAATGCCGAATCTATGCTTTCCCCTGGTGGGGCCTCTGCGTCCCGATTTGGAGCATCGCAAAGCCGAAGCCCCGGGAAATGTACATTTTCTTGGGGCCAGACCCTACACCGAGGTCCCCGCGTGGATGTCCCGATGCGAGATCGGCATCATTCCTTTTCTGCGCACGCCTCTGACCGAGGCGGTGGATCCCGTGAAGCTGCATGAGTATCTGGCCTCGGGCCTGCCCGTGGTGGCCACGCCCTTTTCCCGTGAGCTTCAGTCCCATGGTGAGGCCGTAAGTTTGGCTCCAGATGCGGATGCCTTCGCCGAGGCACTGGGAACCTTGCTGGCCTTGCCGCCGGATGGCGAATCTTTCAAGGCTCTTGCTGCTTCTCGGGACTGGCGGCGCATAATGGAGCCCATCTTGTTAGAACTAAAGAAGTTAACCTAAGCTGACGG
>JACNKJ010000267.1 GCA_014382085.1 bacterium | reverse complement strand
CCGGAGGAAGGGGGTTGCCCTGGAAGAAGGGCTTGGCTCCTATGTCCGCGATAGTGCCATCAGGATCGTGATACTCGGGATCGGGATTACCGGCATCGATGCAGGGCGAGTCGGCCAGAAGCTCAAAGTCCGATACGTCAACGAAACGCGGATCCAAGAAGATGTTGAAGTAGGTATCGCAGGAATCGCCGTTGGCGTTCGTCGTTACGATCTCCCCGATGCCCGGAGCTTGATCCCCCTCGAAATCCACGGTGTTCGACCAGAACTCGTTGTAGTCAGCATCCGGTTGCGCCCCAGCACTCACGGACTCGATGCCGACGCCGTTCGAGACGATAATGTTACCCATAACTCTATCCATAGCACCTTTGACCATCACTCCAGTCGAACATCCATAGATAGTGTTGAACAGGATTTCGCTTTCTTCGTTGCTGTATTCGCTGATAGCAACGTAGGTATTTAATGCAATCACATTCCTGTAAAGTCGAAGGCCCTCATGAGAAACGACCCCTTGGAGGTTGTTCGCAATCCAATTGTTCTCAATGGGAATTCCTGAGGACGAAGTGTTCTCGACCCGAATTCCGCTTGAGCCATTTCCATTGATCAGGTTTCCCTCGATGGCTCCTGTTGAACCAAGAAATTCAACCACCATTCCGTCTGATTCATTCGCAAGGATCTCATTTCCAGATACGACAGAGGAACCATTGTACTTAACTCCGATACTATTGTGCTCGATGCGGCTATCCGTAAGTGTCGCGTCCCAATCAATCTCCACGCCTTCGCTCTCGCAGTATTGGATCAGGCAATCTATGACTCGAACATTTGTGCCACTGAGATAGATTCCCTTGTCGCTTGAAAAGCGTATGGATGAATTTTCGATATCGAGATCTTCAGCGCTATCTGGGAAGCCTTGGATGGATAGGTTTGTCGAGCCATACTCGATCACGCAGTGTTTCAGCAGACCTGCGCCATCGTTATACGGTGGCGGCCAATCGCTATAGCGATTGAAGATGAGAGTCCCCCAGTCGCCGGGAGATGGCTCGAGTTCTGCCGAGGTGAAAACCACGCTGTCAACGGCAGTGCCAACCGCCTCAAGATAACCTCTAACGATAAAATCATAGTCGTCGGCGAAGATGACTCGTGTCCCGGGAGCGATGTAGAGAGAGTCGCCGATTGCGACCTCGACATCGCCTACAACAAAGTAGTTGTCCTCATCTTGCCCCCAATACCCGCTGACATTTCCCGAGACGAGAGTACCTGGGCCCGTGAGTGTAACATCTGGCAATTGTAGCTCTGTGAAGATTTCGACTAGATCAGGGAATGAGAATGGAATGAAGTCCTCGTGAGAATAGGAGATCGAGTACATTCCTTCATCTAGTCCGAGGCTGAAAGATCCGTCTAAATTCGTATAGATGCTATCGGTTACCGCAGACGGCGATTCTGCCGTGAATAATACTTTGCTTCCGGAGTGATCGTTTTGATCCTGGAGAAAACAATAGCCATTGACTTCAGCCAATCGATCCGTGCTCATTGCTTCCACTGAGATTGAAACCAACAGCGCAATACCAATTAGAGCGTATTTCATGATCGTTCCTCCTTCGGGGCGCCCTAGAATTATACACTAAATCGTTTTAGGGGGAAAGCCGTGACACGCCTGCATATCGAGACCCTTAACGGGCGGTACTATCTAGCTCAAACTCGATGATACGGCCTTGTGGAAACTGCGCGGCGATTTGCGTCGCGATTTCATCGACTGGTTACTCTCGCGCCTACCCACCGTCCTGGGTGGTGCGGAATCTGGGCAAAATCCTGAATCCCTCACTACCGGTTTCGCACGCCGTTTCGCACCCTTCAAGCGCGCCATGCTACTTCTCGATGAGCCGGATCCCCTCGCCGCCAAACTCGTGAGCGATGAGGACGTTTGGATGAACACGCCCCACCGCCCTCAATGGCGGGCTGAACCTGTCCATCTTGGATGGCTGGTGGGATGAAGCCTACGATGGCGGTAATGGCTTCGCCGTGGGCGCCGGCGAAGAATGCAAGAGCGAAGAAGAGCAAGATCGATTCGACCGCGAAGCCTTACTACCGCTAGCCTTCGCTATCCCTTAACCCCACCCAAGGTCAGCCCACCCACCAGGTACTTGCTTAGCAATACGAACAGCACCACCACAGGGATGCAGACCATGAGGCTGCCGGCGGCGTAGTTTGCCCATTCGGTGGAGAAGGTGCCGGTGAGATTCTCGAGTCCGAGCGGCAAGGTGAAATGACGTTTGGAGGACAAGAGCACACGGGCCACCATGAACTCGTTCCAACCCGTCATAAAGCTGAAAAGGGAAGTGATCACCAGGGCCGGGCTGGCCAGAGGCAAGGACACGCGGAAGAAAGCGCCCAGCTCGGAAGTGCCATCCACCCAGGCCGCTTCTTCGAGCTCGCGAGGAATCGTGTCGTAGTAACCCTTCATGGTCCAGACACAGAAGGGCAGCGCCGTCACCACATAGGCGATGGTCACGCCCACGAAACTGTCCACCAGGCCCAGTCGCCG
>JACNKJ010000397.1 GCA_014382085.1 bacterium | reverse complement strand
CTGGCTGGACATGGAGCGCCTCTTTGAGAGCGAAGGAATTTTCCGTTTCCGCTCGGTGGCGGCCAGCCATGGTGGCGGCGACGACATGGGCCGCGGGCTCAGCCCAATGGGCCGTCAGAAAATCGTGGATGCCATGCACCGCAACGAGGTGCCCCAACTCAAATCGAGCAACCTCGAAGATGCCATCGTGAAACGCATGGCTCTCTACGAAGAGGAATCCCGCGGACGCCTATATCGCGGTTTCGTGAACGTGGGCGGCGGCTTGGCGGCCATCGGCAGCAGTCAGAACCGCAATCTCATTCCTCCGGGACTCAGCCTGGATCTGATCCCGCGAAACTGGCCGCGCAAGGGTTGCCTGATTCTCATGGCCGAAAAAGGCGTGCCCGTGATTCAGCTTCTGAGCATGGCCGAACTCGCCGAAGCGGCCGGGCTGCCCCAGGCGCCCGAAGAACTTCCTTCGCCTGGAGAAGGCGGCGTTTTCATCAAGAACAGCTACCGCCTGAGCCTGGCCTTTGTTTTCTTTCTGCTCTACTCGGCCCTTTGTGTATTCGTTCTCGCCCCTGAAATTCGTCAGGGTGTCTTTGATCGTGTGCGGGGAAAAGTGGATGGAGACGCCATATGAGCGTGAGCAATTATAGAGTGCGCGGCGCCCTTACCCTTGGCGCGTTGTTCCTTGTTGCGGGCCTGGCGCAGGCGGCCACGAGTTGGTCGTCCTTCCGGCCGCGCGAGGATAATGGCAGCCAGTGCCTGCGCATCGGTGCTCAGGAGCTGGACTACTATGTCCTTGACGAGGAAGACATCGTCACCCTGCGCGTTCGCGGACCGCGTCGCTTGAAAATCATCACTCGCTATCTCTTCGGAGAAAGCGATCCGGCGGGCGCGTCCTATCGTGTGTGGTTGCGTGTGGACGGCCGCGAGGAGCTCCGGCGCACTTTCCGGGCCACCGCCCTTCCCAGCGTGACCCGCTGCGGGCGCGGCGGTGACGTGGGCGCTTTGAGGAAGTTCTACCTGAGCGTGCCCACGGGACTCCACGACATCCAGGTGATGGCCGATTCGCCGGGCGACGGCCGGGTTTCGGCGCGCTTCTTCCGCGAAAGCCGCGGCCGTCAGACCAAGATGGTCAACTTCTCGCCGGAGCAGTATGACGGCGTTCATGAATTGCAATTCGAGAGCGGCAGCTTGTCCACATACTATCACTTCAGCGAAGACCAGCCTCTTGGCTTTACGGTCATCGGCCCCACCACTCTCGAAATCGACACACGCCTTGACTTCGACCACACCATGAACGGCTCCACGGCCTATCAACTTGAAGTGGTCCAGGACGGCGAGCCGCTGCCGCGATTTTTCTATCACACGACGAAACTGAGCACGGCCTCCTATGTAGAGCGCCGCGACATTCTTCCCGGCGAGCGCAAGCGCATGAAACTAACCGTTCCCCGGGGACGGCATGAATACGAAATCCACTGTGTCGGGCCCCAGACCTGCGGCGTTGCCGTGAAGATCCGGATTCCCGAAGCGGATCTGCAAGGAAAGTAGGATGAATGTTTGATCGGATGAGAATCCTTGGGCTTTCCGCTCTGTTTCTACTTTCAGCGGCGGCCACCTCTTTTGCTTTCGACCTCGTGCCTTCGAAGTCCGGCAAGGCGGTGGTTCTGGTTCGCGGCGAATCCGAAAAGAACTACTTCACCCTGAGCAAGGGGGGGCTGACGATTCCCCTGGAGGGTCCGGGAGAGATTTCCGGTTGGGTGAAGATGTCCATGGCCCCCGGCAAGGAGACCGGCAAGGGCCTCATCGAAGTGTCGGGGGTTCCCGGACTTCCGAAAACTCTTGCCTACGACTTCAAGGCCTCGACGAAGGATTCCTTCAAGGATGGGCGCAACAGGATTGTGAGCGGCGGCAAGAAAATCACTTTGAGCGTGCCCGCCGGAACACACCATTTAAAACTCAAGAGCGACACAGGATTGTTGGTCCTGCTCGACTACGACGGCCCCCCGCAGCCGCTTCCCAAAGAGCGCCGAGACGCCACTCGCACGAAAAAACCGAAGAAGGCAAAGAAGAAAAGCGGCTGGACCCTGAAGAAGAACTTCAGCCTGAACTTGAACTACGACGACAACATCATCCACTATTCGGATGACCTCATGCAGGAGTACACCGACGGCCCCTACCTGGAATGGTATGTGGATACCGGTGAGGTCCCCGATTTCGAGGACGGTAAATACCGGCTCAAGAGCCTGGATGATCTTATCGTCACACCGACGCTGGATCTGGAAGCCCGTCGCAAATTCTTCTCCCTCGGCGAAACCCGGCTCCGAGCAAAGTACAGCTACTCCAGGTATTTGAATAACCCGATCAAGGACGTGAAGGGGCTCACCCTCTACATCCGCCAATACCTGCCCGGCAGCGGGCAGAGCATCGAACTTTCCTACAAGTTCACTCCCGAAAAGTACATTCGCGAACTCACCGATCGTGATCCCTATGAACCTTCGGACGATCCCCGGCCCTGGGTCGGTTTCCGTTTCGCCTCCAATGACTTCACCCTCAACTATCGACACC
>JACNKJ010000007.1 GCA_014382085.1 bacterium | reverse complement strand
TCCGAATCCGTTGATGTCTACTCTCATAAGGCCACCCCCTTCCGGATGAACTCGCGAATGGTAAGAAGCGTGTCCACGATGCGGGCTGTAATTCCCCAACCGTTGTCGTACCAGCCGATGACCTTGAGCAGACCGCCTTCCATGCTGATACTGGCCAAGGAATCGTAAACCACTGACTCGCTCTGGCCGATCACATCGCTGGATACTACCGGCTCGGCCGCGTAACCCAAGAGTCCCTTGAGGGGGCCTTCGGAAGCGAAGCGGAAAGCTTCATTGATTTCTTCGATGGACAAAGGTTTGCGCACCTGAACCGCAAGGTCGAGGCAGGATCCATTGGGCACCGGCACGTTCACGGCCATGCCCTCCACGCGACCCTTGAGCTGAGGCATGATGCTGGTGACTACTTCGGGCGCCCAGCTCATGTTGGGAATTAGGTTCTCGGCGGCACTGCGTGCCCGTCGGAGCTCGGCGGCCATGGTGTCGGACAGCTTCTGATCACTGGTGTAAGCGTGCACGGAAGTCATCATGGCCCGGTCGACCACCGCCGCGTCGTCGAGCACCTTGAGCATGAGGCCGAGGGCCTGACATGTGGCGCTAGACACGGAGATGAGCCGGTCCTGGGGGCCCAGGCTGGCGCTGTTGACCCCGTGGATCAGTGTGCTGTCAATGGGGCCCAGCGCCGGCCGGGAGATGATCACACGTGGCGCGCCCGAATCCAGATGTCCCTGAAGCTCGGCGCGCTCGCGGTATTGCAAGGTGGTGTCGATGACCACGTCCACGTCGAAGGCGTCCCAGGGCATGTCGTCGGGTCTAAGGCCCTTGACCAGGCGGGAGGACTGGCGTCCTGCCTTGAGGTACTTGCCATCCAGGCTGACCTCATCGGGAAACTTTCCGTAAATTGTGTCGAATTCGAGCAGGTAGGCCACGGCTTCCGGGCTTCCCAGCTCGCTGATGACCACAACATCGATATCGGGGTGGTTGTAAACTTGGCGGTAAAAGTTCCGCCCGATCCTACCGAACCCCATCAGCCCCACACGGATAGGCATATCAGCCCCCCCTTCCTGGGAGTTTTTGCTTGTTCGATCACAAACTAACGCCATGTCGATTTCCCGGCAAGCTTCGCTTTTACTCATAATTTCCGATGCTTACTTGGCATGGTTCGGGCTTTCAGACTGCCTTGTCCGAATAGGGGGCGAGTTGGTATAATGCTGCCTTCTCATTCCCCATAGATCCTCGGGGTGGTCCCACCCCACCAGACTCAATAGGAAAGGAACATCATGAGGAAGGGCTTGTTTGTCTTTCTTAGCTCAGTTCTAGTTGTGTCCGCTTTTGCGACGGCTGAAACTGTACGAATTCCCCTGGGCGCCCCCCAGACCAGCCTTGAATTGCTGAGTGATCATGGCGGCGCGCTGAGTTTCCGCGCCGAGATCGGCTCCATCGAGGCCATGGAAGTGGCCACTCCCGAAGGAATGTTCACGCAGCTGAGCATTCCCGGATTCCATCAGAGCATGGTGGTAGGTGGGCCTGAACTGCCGCAGATGAATCGTCTCTTCGAGATTCCCTTCGGTGCCGTCACACGTGTGGAGATTCACAACTCCCGCAGCACGACGGTGCGTCTGGCGGATTACGGAATGGAGCATCGTGTCATGCCGGCCCAGCCAAGCATGCCCAAGACTGTCGATGCGGCCGACTGGCCCTTCATCTACGATGCTTCCGCCTACGGCCTTGACCGCGTGTCCTACGAACTGGTCAAAACCACGGCTCAGGGTCGTCTGCGCTCGGTTGATCTCGGCCTGCTCGAACTGGCTCCGGTGGAATACCATCCCGAGAGCGGCGAGCTGCTGGTTCACGAAATGGTGGAGTTCACCCTGCACTTCGAGGGTGAGGACCCTGCGGCGGGGGATCTGCTGAAAGCTTCGACCCACAGTCCCTTCTTCTCGCATCTCTACGACAACATCGATGGCTATCGCGGCCTTCACGACAGTTATCCCGATCTGGTTCGCGATCTGGTCACGCTGGCCATTGTTGTGCCGGCGGAATTTGAAATGCAGATCCAGGACTTCGTGGATTGGAAGATCCGACGCGGTTTCAATGTGGTGGTGGGTGTGATCGGCAGCCCCGAGGTGGGTAGCACGACCAGCAGCATCCAATCTTGGGTGCACGATCTCTACAACAGCGGCACGCCCCACGAGCCCGCGCCGAGTTTCGTCATTTTCATCGGCGATGTGGCCCAGTGCCCCACCTTCCAGGAAAGCGGTGACGCCACCGATCGTCCTTACTGCGACGTGGAAGGCGACCTGGTGCCGGACATCTACTATGGACGATTCAGCGCGACGAATCCCTCGCAGTTGCAGGCCATTCTGGACAAGACCATGATGTACGATCAGTTCACCATGCCCGATCCCGGCTATCTGGGTGAAGTTGTGATGATCGCGGGTATGGACGGCAGCTATGGTCCCACTCACGGTAATGGCCAGATCAACTACGGAACCGAGCACTACTTCAACTCGGCTCACGGGATCTACAGCCATACCTACCTGTATCCCGCATCTGGCAGCAATG
>JACNKJ010000051.1 GCA_014382085.1 bacterium | reverse complement strand
CGGGGGCTTTGGGGTCGAAGAGGACCAGGGCCAGCAACTTGCTCAGAGTGGCCAAGTAGTCGCGGGTTCGCTCGTCGAGTTTTTCCTCACTCTCCAGGAAAAGCAGTCCACGCGCCTGCCCCCCTTGCCGAAGGGGAAGATAGATGCGCCCATTCGCGTGATAGGCCGTGGCACTCTTCATTCGATTCCGCGAGGCCTCGGCCACCATTCCCGCATCGGGGAAATCGCCGTAAAAAACTGCCTGGCTCTCCATATCAGCCAGGGAAGCATTCTCACGACTGAGAAAGATCGCCCCCCGACTGAGAGGCAGAACCATAGTCATTTGATCGAGCACCTGCCCCGCCCGCGAAACCTGGTCGCCGTTCTTTTCTAGGGTCTCAAGTAACTGCATGAAGCCGGCAAGGCGGCCACGGCTGTCCTGCTCGCCGAGGCTGTCGATAAGCCGATCCCGTCGGCTTTGAATCCGCGCTTGCAGGCTGTCCCACTCCTGCATGGGAACGGTGATACGGCGGCGCTCGATGAGACCCGAAGCCTGCTGTAGCAGTTCCTGGGCGCGCTCCTCCCGCCCGGCGTCCAAATGGATGAGCCCCAGTCGGCTGTAAACCCGCGCCAACCATTCCATTTTGTCGAGTACCGAAAGGAGATCCGCCGCAGCTTCCAGAGCTTTGACAGCGGCCTCGGCGTCTTTTCCTCGCTCCAGGCACTCACCCTTGTAGACGAGGATCTGCGCCTCTTCGAAACGGCTACCCACTCTGCGCGCCCCGGCAAGCCCATCCTTGATGGTTCCCTCGGCGGATTCCAGGTCACCGAGAGCCAGATGCACCCCGGCCAGGCGTCGGTACATGGAGGCCAGTTCCGTGCGGGCATCGATGTCGCGACAAATTCGGATGGCCTCCTCCAGCCGCTCCCCGGCGCTCGCGTACCTGCCATCCACCAGATCGATTTCGCCCAGGAGGCCCAGCAGTTCCGCGCCGAGCTGGATGTTGCCCACCTTCTCATTCAGCTCGAGGCATTCCTCGCCTTGTCGCCGGGCGGTCTTAAGGTCGTTCATCTCGAAGCTGCTGAGCGCCACATTGTAAAGGCTCACCAAATATCCGGCCTCATTACCCTGCCGTCGCTTGATGTCCATACTGCGCTGGAAGTATTCGATGGCCAGGGGCAGGCGCTCGAGCATGCGATAGAGATTGCCCAGGTTGTTCAGGCTGGCGGCGATGCGCGTTTCGTTACCCGTCTTCTCGCGAAGGGTCAAAGCCTTCTGATAGTAAGCCTCGGCCTCGCGCCAATTCCCAAGGGCCCACTGGGCCGCGCCCAAGGTGTTGAAGGTCTGGCCCAATTCTGCGGGATGCTCGCCTGCGTCGAAAAGGCGAAGGGCCGTTTCGCAACGCTCCACCGCCTCGGTGTGGTCGCCTCGGCGATAAAGGATCCAGGCCAGTTCATTGTAGAGTGTTCCCCGCTCCCGGGCCGCGAGGCTTTCACTGTAGGCGTCCAACAAGCCTTCCAGAATTTCACCCGCCCGAGCGAACTCGCCGCGAATTTCACCGATCTCCGCCAAGGCGCGAATGAGCGCACTAATGGATGAGAGCAGCTCGGCATCCACACGCCGACTGAGACGTGGGCGCTGCCCTCTGCGCAGCTGCTCGATAAAATCCGGCTGACCGGTGAGCGAGCTGAGTCCATTCAAATAGGCTTCCTCGGCGCCGGCAAGATCGTCCCGACGAAGGCGCAGATTGCCCCGATAGAGAGCAATTTCCCGCAGGGCCAGTGCGGATAGATCCGCATGATCGCCGTCCAGCAGGATGTCCACCACGCCCTGGGCGGCCAGATCCAACTTGGTCTCACTCAGAGACTGGAAGAGCTTCAGGCCCTCGCGAATCATCTGCTCGTCGCGACCCACGCCCCGGCGGTGACCCAAGCGACAATAGGCGGCGACCAGACCCTCGGGTTTGCTGCGTTCAAGAAGCCCCAGAATGAGCAGATGCAATTCGCGCTCGCGATCCGCCTCGATGCCTGCGCGAATGCTCTGGCGAAGCGCCGAATTGGAAACGCAAATGCGAAGCCCGCGACGGCCATCTTCCAATCGACCAAAGACCGAGGCTAGTGTGCCCGCCCGCTCCAAAGTATTGAGCATGCCGTAGAAATCGGCTTCCTCCACTTGAAGCAAGTCCAGGAGAAAGTCCAAGTGCACGGCCTCGTCCATGAGCGAAAGCAATTCGAGAAAAGATCGCCCTTCGTCGTCGATATCCTCAGGCAGTGTTTCGGGAAGCTCCAGAGCGAGAGCTGAGATATCGGCAGTCATGGAATGCGGAGCTTCAATTTCCGAAAACTGATCTTCCACCCTGTCTCTCAGCAAGGGCTTCAGATTCAGAGAATCCCCGTCAATGATGAGCACAAAGGGCCCGGCGGCTGCATCTTGCGGCGCCCAACATGAGTCGAGCAGTGTGGAGGGCCGGCTCATGGCTTCAAGCAGATGCAGGGGTAGGGCGGCATCCATTTGCTTGTTTCCCGTAGGATGACGAAACAAGGCTTCCAGGGAATCGCGCCACTGGGACAGGCCGCCCGGCC
>JACNKJ010000008.1 GCA_014382085.1 bacterium | reverse complement strand
CGCAGGACCGGTGATCAACAATTGGAAGTTCAGCGGCAAGATGGCCGGCGGCAATGGCGGTGTGATTTCCGTCAACGGATCGGGTGGTACCTATGTGAGCTGCCGTTTTCTGGGCAACAGCGCCCAGACTGGTGGCGTCATGGACTTGTCTTCCTATGGCAGCGGGCGGTTTTACGATTGCACGTTCGCGGGCAATACTGCCGAGGTGGGCGGCGCCATCTACGCCTATTACTCGGATTGGAACATCACTTTCAGCGGCTGCACCTTTTACGACAACCGGGCCGTCGCCGGCGCCCACTTCTACCTGGACAACCTGTCAGAAGTGGAATTGGATCATTGTATCTTGGCCTTCGGCCAGTATGGCGAGGCCATCACCTGCGAACCCGGTTGCTCTGCTTTGCTGAGTTGTTGTGATGTCATCGGCAACGAAGGCGGAGATTGGACGGGTTGCATTGAGGGCTTGGATGGTCAGAACGGCAACATCAGCGAGGATCCACTTTTCTGCGATGTATCGGTCCTGGACTTGACCCTCTACGACGTTTCCGCTTGCGCGCCATTCACGCCTCCCAACGAGGAATGCGCGCTCATCGGGGCCTGGCCTGTGGGGTGTGAGATGACGGCGGTTAGGCCGATTAGTTGGAGCACGTTGAAGGTGCGATATTGATCTGAACGGTCGCTCGACACTCAATTGCGTTAGAACAATTTTGAGGTGACCCGCGTAGGACTTGAACCTACGACCACCTGATTAAAAGTCGCTTTTCTGGCGTTTTTGGTGTTATTCGGAAATGCTAGATGGTTGGTATTCTTGGAGTTAGGCCGCTGAGGTATTTCCTATATCTCTTATATCGTCGGAGAGTGGGTACAAATTGGGTACATCGCAATGGTGGCTCACCTTTGCAGCTGCTCTGGGTTCACTTCTAGGTTCGGATCGATCTATGGAAATTTTCAGGAGGTGTATGCTATACAGGCTTTACAGTTACTATCCTGATGGGCTTCAGTTGCGTGAGGAGCGATATGAGGACGATCGGTAAGGCCACCCTGTACTTTTTCCCCCTGTTCTCGCTCTCACTTCTTGCCTGCAGCGACAACGACCCCCTTGCAGTTGATTGTGAACGGGATTATCTGCGGCTCACATTGCACCGTTCGAATTGGACTTTGGCAGCAGAGCCTGTGGATTTCACGGCACATCAGGGCATCCCCACACTGGCTAAGACGCGTGCTGAGGCTAGTTATTGGTTCCACCCGCAAAATGCAACGTTCCGAAGGGATTTTAATCCGTTCCTGGACGAAGAAGAGGCTGGTATTCCAGTCGACGTTCTCAGTATACGTATTCCCATCCATCTCACCGAAGATCAACTTGCAGCCTTCCCAGCCCTTGCACAAACGGATTTAACCAACAGAGCCTTTGGTGATTCCATCTGGGTGGGCCTCATGCAGGGCTTTCGGTCATCAGATGATCTCCAGCAATCCTGGATTGATGTGTCACAGTACGAGTACCTGGACATCTGGATCAACGATTTTCACCAAGAGCCCGAGGAGCGTTTTGGACGCCTCCATATCGATCTGGGGATGATGAGCGAGGACTACTGGGATCCAGAATCGAACGAGCTGGACAGTGAAGATCGCTTTAATCATGGCGTTTTCGACGAGCTAGAGGAAGACACGGGTCTGGATAGAATCTATGACCCGGGAGAGATGTTAATAGACAATCCCTTCGCCGACCCAAGCGATCCTGCCGGGGACAATTGGAATCCCGAATGGCAGAGCGAGACTTACCCCAACTCATACTTCAAAATCAACGGCACAGAGGGGAATCGCCGCCTCGACACAGAGGACTGGAATGGAAACGGCTGGCTCGATTCGGGCAACTCCTATTTCACCTTTTCGGTAGGGCTCAATGCATCTGCCCTAGTCGATATGGTAGAGGCTTACGCCAATCTTGGCGAGGTCCCCGAAAACAACAAAGCTTGGCGACTCTACCGCTTCTACCTTTCGGAAGCTGAGATCCGCAAGGACCCATCCGAGAATCCTCCCGATTGGAGTCAGATCCGGGCAGTACGCATCTGGCTGGAGGGCATGAACCTACCAGGAATTCCGCCACTGAACGCATTGGAAATCGCCGACCTAAGGTTTGGCGATATCCAGAGCCCTCCATGGTAAACATGAGACATTCGCTCCTCATCTGCTTGGCTCTTCTTGCCACTCCAGCTCATGGGGCTAAGGTCTTCGTGGAGACAGAGCCCTCCACCGTTGTCCGCCAGGTCATCTCTTTCCACGCCGGGTTCCAGGTCATCCCGAAACGCACGGACCTCTACGCCACCTACATGTGGGGCTCGGGCAGCCGTCCTAATGACAACTTCTTTTCCGGCGGATCCGCCGATTTTGACCATCAATGCTGGGGCATCGGCCTGCGCAGAAGCGAGGATACCAGCATCAACGGGAGCGTCCAGACCTTCAACCTTCGTTCTGCCGAGACCGAATGGGCCGCCTCCTGCGGTCCACCACTCCACGACCCTTCCCTCGCCTCGAGCCCGCCCCACGGCAGACGACCATCTGCGGACGGC
>JACNKJ010000174.1 GCA_014382085.1 bacterium | reverse complement strand
ATACTCGGGATGATCGGGATGGAAGCGTCCCACGATGATGGCCGCCGATTGCTGGCCCCGGCTATCGCCTCCGGCGGCCTGAGCGGCTTCCAGGGCCAGGATCATTCGAAGGGAAAGCTCAGCATCCGGGTTGGCCGTGAAGGCGCTAATCATTCCCAGCAGCACCTGGCCACTGGCCAGGATGTTCCCCTGGCAACTGAAGTTCGCACCTTGTGCATCGCCCGCCCAGGACATGCAGGATCCGCCCGTGTAGGCGGCCGTGTTTCCCTGAGCGTCGATGAGAGCCAGTTGTCGATTTTCGCGAGCCTCGTCATCCGCGAGTAGTTTGTCCAAGGCCGCTTTCGGGCTTAGACCCTCGGCCAAAAGATCGAGTCCGCGCGGCCCATAGGATTCATTGGTTTGGGCCTGCGTTGCCACTGCGCCTACACCGCCGCGAGCCCAGGTAACCGGAGGGCCAACACTGAAGACGCAAGATTGCACGGCCACGCCCACTTCACCGGTGGCCGAATCGTAAGCCACAATGGAAAATGTGCCGGCCGGGGGAAGGGCCGTGGCCGCGGTGGCCAGGAAAACCAGGATCAGTGCAAATGGCTTAAATCTCATGGGACACCTCCAGTTCGATAAAGCCATGCTAGCTTAAGTGAGCCTCTCAGAGAAGGGTTCGTGACAATTGTTCACACTAGGCATGAGTGGCAGGCTCATCGGGTTTTCCCGTTGTCCTCAATAGCTAATCATGATAACATGCTTTTAGCCAGAAATTCCCGGATTGGGGGAAGCATGATTACGACGCGCTCTCGGCGGCGCATGCCTGCGTTCTCACGCAGCGTGCTGCTGGCCGTGTTTCTTTTCGCGATCTCTGGCTCCACCCTTGCCGACAATTCCGAATCCAACACATCCCAAGCCATGATCCGTGCCGCCCAGCTCGATGCCTTCGCGAAGATGGCCTCCGAACGTCTACAGGGTATGGAGAGCAAGGCTGTCTTGGGAGGACGTGTTGCACTCACTCCGGAACTTGAGGTCTGGATGGATCCCTTGGGCCAAGACAACATTGAAGCCGGCAAGAGCAGAGAGATAACTAGCGATTGGACGCCTTATGCGGGTCCTTTTGCGATGGCCGAAGCGGCTCATTTGCTCAAACGAACCGTCATCGGTCCGCAGTTCAGCGAGATACTCGGGGCCGAGTCCCTGGGGCTTGGGACAAGTGTTCAAAATCTCTTGCTCACTCAGCTCGCCCCCGCGCCGCCGAGTGACTGGGCCACCGAGGTCATTCCCGATGTCAGCGATTGGACGCAGGAGATGATCGATTCGCTGGTACAGGAGTATGGCCAACGAATCGAGAAGCTCAGGCTCTGGTGGGCGGAAATCATTATTGAAGAAGGAGGAGGAATTAGCGGTAGCCCGACTCTTCGCGAGAGTATGACGCACTTCTGGCACGATCATTTCGCCACCGGCGCGCGCGACGTGACCTTTCCGCAATCCATGTACGTGCAAAACCAACTTCTTCGCGAGCACGCACTGGGTAACTTCAAGGAATTGGTGGGAGAGATTTACAAGGATCCCGCCATGCTGCTCTGGCTCAACGGCCAGGACAATTACGTGGGGCACATTAACGAGAATTTTGCGCGCGAACTTCTCGAGCTCTTTACCCTTGGCCTGGATCAATACGAACAGGACGACATCATCGCCGCCGCGCGATCCTTTACGGGCTGGTTCACTCTCGACGGTATGACGAGTGTCTACTATCCCGAGTACCATGACGGCGGCATCAAGATCTTCCTGAATCACGCGGGCAATTGGGAAGGCGACGACATTGTCGACTTCATCTTCGAGGAAGACGAAACCGCGCGATTCATTTGCCGCAAACTCTATCGATGGTTCATCGATGAGTACCCCGACGAGGTACTCATCGAAGATTTGGCCTCCACCCTGCGCGCTAGCGACTATGAGGTGGCGCCGGTTCTGGAGCGCATGTTTCTCTCTGAGCACTTCTTCGACGAGAACATCCGTGGTTCAATGGTCAGCGATGGTGTGGACAAGAGCATCGGGCTATTGCGTAGCCTCTACATGGAAAACCTCATGCTCATGGATGGTTGGGGCGAGATCGTGGCCGGCCCCAGTGCATGGACTTGGTACAGCATGAATGTCTTCGGACACCTGCTTCTGGATCCGCCCAACGTCGCCGGCTGGCCGGGTTACCGAAGTTGGATCAACGCCACAACGCTCACCAATAGAAAGGCACTGGACACTTCCGTCATCGACGGAAACTACTATGGCTACGATCTGGAAATGCAGGCGGACGCCATCGCCATCGCCTTGGAAACCACCAATCCCAACGACCCCTATCAACTGGTCGACGATTTTGCGCTTAGCTTCTTCGGCATGCCTCCTACGGAAACGGTCAGGCAGCGCATGCTCGACGAACTGCTGCAGGGTTCTGAACCATGGGAGTGGTCCATCTATAACGCGGGTGCCGAAGCCCAGGTGCAATTGCTCCTGAAGCTGATCTTCCGCCTTCCCGATTTCCAGGCGAGGTGAGTTATGAATCGACGAGAATTTTTCGACAAGACCATGAAGCTCGTCGCCGGCGGGCTCATACTTCCGTCCATGAGTCGGCGAGGGCAGGCTCAGAACTGGTTTCCCGCCATGCCGTCAGGGCGACTGCGTAGGCTCAGGGATCTGGACGTGCTGGATGGAAAGATCCTGGTAGTCGTGAACCTAAGCGGCGGTAATGACGGTCTCAATACTGTGGTTCCCGTGAACGACAGCCTCTACTACGGCGCACGGGACAACATCGCCATTGCAGCGGAAGATGCAGTGCTTCTGAATTCGGATACGGGATTGCATCCCAACTTAGCGCCTTTGGAAAGCCTTTATACAGGAGGGCGAATGGCTATCGTGCGAGGAGTTAGCTATCCTCAGCCGAATCTTTCGCACTTCAGGTCGACGGACATCTGGTTCTCAGGATCTTCCAGCAATGACGTGGTGGGCACGGGATGGTTGGCCCGCTACATCGAAGAGGCTTTTCCGAATTTCCCCGACGAGTTGCCATTCGCGCCCTACGGATTGCAGCAGGGCATCGCCCACGAGATTCCTCTCAAAGGAGAGCGGGGGAATATCGGTGTAGTCGTGGACAATCCCGATACGTTTTTCCAACTGGTGAATCAGAATTACACCGGCGAGTGGAACGACGAGCTTCCTGAAACTCGCGGGGGCGAGGAGCTGGCATACCTGCGCGAAGTGGATCAGGCAACCTTCATGTATGCCGATTCTATTTCCCAAGCGGCCGATGCAGGTGTGAATTCCCTAAGCTATCCGCAAACGACTCTTGGCGTTCAATTAGAAATCGTGGCGAGGCTCATAAGCGGAGCCCTGGACACGCCACTCTATCTAACTGCTGAATTTGGATTCGATACCCATGTAAACCAACTTGGGCTGCACGCGAATCTCATGAGCAGCTTAGGCGATTCGGTGGCGGCCTTCTTCCTGGATCTTGACAACCAGGGACTCTCCGATCGAGTGGTTCTCGCCACAGTTTCCGAGTTCGGTCGTCGAGTGAATGAAAACGGCGGCTTTGGCACCGATCACGGAACCGCCGCGCCACTTTTCGTCATGGGCGCCGGGATAAACGGAGGTCTCTACGGCACGAATCCGAATCTGGCCGAACTGGACACCAACGGCAACATGCTCATGCAACATGACTATCGTTCGGTGTATTCGACCTTGCTTCAGGGGCACTTCCGCGCCAGCGAGAGCGTAAGCAATCAGGTTCTCATGGGTGCTTATGAGCCTCTCGATTTCATGGATATCCAAACTGGCGCTTCGCCGCTTCCCACTAGCAACCGAATGCTGCGCGCGTATCCGAATCCTGTTTCGCTCTCGCAATCAGGACCGGTGCTCATTCAATTTGAGTTGGCTCGAGCCTCGCGGGTGGAGGTGCAGGTATTCGATGTGAGAGGCCGAAAGATCTCGGCCATGGGCGGGCAGAGCTACCCTGCGGGAAGCCATCGAATGGTGTGGGAGGCCAAGGGAATGCCCGCGGGCATGTACCTGGCCAGAATTAAAACTGGAACCTGGGAAGCCAGCGAGAAGCTTCTCGTACTTCCCTAGACTCTTGCAGGTTCGGGGTCCGCCCATTGCGGACTCCGGCCTAGATTCAATTGCCGCATTGATTTCCCGCGGCCCTCCTTCTACACTCGGGGCCGAAGGGAGCGGCGTATGGATTGGATCAAATTCCCAAAAGTCGATCTGCATCGGCATCTGGAAGGCTCCCTGCGTCTGTCGACTTTGGAAGAGATCGCCGCGGGACCCGAGTACAAAGCGCCCCCGGGGGAAATCCTTCGTCTACGTGAGATACTGGAGCTAAGCGAGGCCGAACGCAGTCCCGAAGCCTTCCTGGCAAAATTCCCCATCATTCGCGGATTTTTCGTTTCCCCAGAAGTCATCGCACGCCTGGCCTATGAGGCTGTGGCCGATGCGGCGGAGGACGGACTGCGCTATTTGGAAATGCGATTCAATCCCGCAGCTCTCGCCGAAGCGCGCGGTCTTAGTTTAGAGCAGGCCGCCGACAGCGTCATCGCCGGCGTGCGCCGGGCCGAAGCCGACTTCGACATAATGCTGAGCCTGATCATCACCGTGAATCGCGCCGAAGCTCTGACCGCCGGTAAATTGCTTCAACTAGCGGCCGATCGCTTGAGCGAGGGCCTGAACGGCATCGACTTAGCCGGCGACGAGGTACACATCCCAGCCGATCCCTATCGCGATTTGTTTTTGGAAGCTAAACGGCAGGGTCTTGGCATCACCGTGCATGCGGGGGAGTGGGCGGGTGCCGAGAACGTGCGATTCGCCATCGAGAATCTAGAGGCCGATCGAATCGGTCACGGCATTCGGATTTTGGAAGATACCTACACCTGTGAACTGGCGCGCGAGCGAGAGAGTGTGTTCGAGGTGTGCATCACGAGCAACCTGCAAACGGGTGCCGTAAGCAAACTCGCGGAGCATCCTTTGCCGGTCATGGTGAAAGAGAAGGGCCTTCTGGCGACTCTGAACACGGATGATCCCGGTCTTTCGGAGATAACCTTGTCCGGAGAAATGAAAATCGCTCATGAAAACTTGGGCTTCGAATTGTTGGAATTAAAAGCACTTACAATGCTGGCCGCCGATCGAGCATTTCTGGAAGAGCCGGAAAAAACGAGACTCAGAGCCAGGCTCTCACAAGATTTCAGAGCCCTTGGCCTTTAGAAACAGGCCCCCGATGCGGCCTGCGCTCAGGTTTCATTCAAGGAGCCTGAACGATTTGGTTTGGAATAGCAAAGCCATTGAAATACGATCAGTTAAAAGGAGACCCCATTGTCCTTGAAAGGCGCTACACTAGAATGAGATTATCGGGGTTCGCCTTCCTCCTTGCGCAGATGGCAAAGGAGCGGTCAGGATCGGGGAAATTGCCCAAATCTCCCCAGAGGACGGTGCATCTCAATGCACACAAGAAAAAGTCGTGTGTCCATGGATTGTGATTCAGTTGCCCGGATTTTAGAAATTTCCAGGAATCTGGCGCGCCCCATGGAGCTTAAGCAAATGCTCACCGAGGTGGCCAATGCCGCCTGCGAGGTGATGCAGGCTGAGCGATGCACGGTATGGCTCTACGATGATGAGGCCAAGGAATATGTGACTGAAGTGGTCATCGGCATGGAGTCTATTCGAATTCCCTCCGATCGTGGACTGGTGGGCAGTTGCGGCGACAGTCGCGAGGTGATCAATGTGCCCGACTGCTACGCCGACTCGCGCTTTGATCCATCCACCGACAAGGAATCGGGATACCGCACGCGCTGCTTGCTATCGGTGCCCTTGGTGGGCTTGGACGACAAACTTATCGGTGTATTGCAAATTCTCAATCGTAAGGGTGGGCCCTTCGACGATGCCGACGTGGAAACCGCCACGGCCCTTTCGGCCCAGAGCGCTGTGGCCTTGCAGCGTGCGCGCATGTTGGAAGATCTGCTCGTCAAGGAACGCCTTGAGCAGGAGCTTGGAGTTGCTCGTCAAATTCAGACCGGCACCTTTCCGCGCCGAATGCCCAAGGTGGAGGGCTACGACATTCACGGAGTGAGCTATCCCGCTGAGGAAACCGGCGGCGATACTTTCGACATTATAGAAATGGGTGGCGAACTGGGGCTCTTGCTGGCCGATGCCACAGGGCACGGTGTGGGGCCGGCTCTCAGTGTTACTCAAGTCCGGTCCATGCTGCGCATGTCCGCCCACCTCGGCTGTGATCTCAAGATTGCCTTCGAAGGCATCAATCGACAATTGCAGGAAGATCTGCCTCCTGAGCGATTCGTTACGGCCTTCCTTGGAATCCTAGAGCCTGAATCTCATCGTGTTCGCTACATTTCAGGCGGACAGGGACCGCTTTTCCATTTTCATGCGGCCACGGGCAAGGTGGATGAGATCAAACCTACGACCATGCCCATGGGAGTCTTGGCCAATTTGCCGGACTTGGAGCTTCAGTTCATCGACATGGCTCCCGGCGACATCTTCGCATTGATCACAGACGGAATTCTTGAAGCGGAAAACACGGTGGAAGAAGATTTCGGCGTGGATCGTACTTTGAAGATTCTCAGTGAAAACCATGAACGGGATATGAAAGAATTGGTGAGCATCCTTGTAGAAGAAACCCGCGAATTCATGGGTGGTGGGGCTCAGGCGGATGACATGACCATCCTGCTGCTCAAGAGGCGGAGCTAAACGGAAACCGGCGCGATCGGCCAAGCAATCGATGTGAACAGAGGGGAGTCTTGGTGATGCTTGAACGAAGACATAGAGCAATTGGACTTGGAGTCGCTACGGCGCTTGTCCTCATTTTGGCTATGGCCCCATCGGCTCCGGCTCAGTTTTGCACGGATATGACCGATGATATTACCCTGAGCATGTGGGATATAAATCTACGTATGATTGAGGTCTTCTACCTTTCCGATTTCGACCCCTCCGATACGGGCGCGCATCCCATCTTGTTCAGCTTCAAGATGGTAAACAACGGTGAGGATCGCACTCTCACCCTGGGATTCCAAGTGAGTTCAGATCAAGGGCAGTTGGTCCAAGGAGAGTCCGATCCCTTCATACTGGGAGCTGACTTCAAAGAGGCCAACAACCAAGATCTCTCCAATTCGTCACACGAATTTCAGCTCGGTTCCTACGACATTTCCGCCGCCGGGGATGAATTGGAGCAGGTGGTAACTCAAACCGGCTACCTACCCGAAGGCGAATACAGCTTTCGGATTTCACTCATCGAAGAAGGCAGCGGAGAGCTGGAGTACTGCACGCTGAACACCTATGTGAGCAATCCTCGCACGGTGGAACTGACCTTCCCGGGCGGGCCATTCGGGGCCAGCCTGCCCCTGGAAAGCACGCTCCTGCCTCAGTTCCAATGGGAGAGCCGGGCGACGACTTTCAATTTCCGTCTCTGTCCAGTGCTTCCGGGCGATGGCAGCGGCGAAGAGGTGATGGAGAACCAGCCGGTCTTCGAGGACCTGGAGTTCGATACGGGTTTCATGGGCACTCACAGTTATCTCTATCCGCCCAGCGCGGAAGTTCTGGATCATGGCCGCAGTTACTGCTGGCAGGTTGAAGCCGTGGTGTTCACCTCCAGCGGCGACATACTTTTCCCCAGCGAGATCTACTGTTTCGAAATGCAGGAGGGCGCATCGCTGACGCCCTATGACGATCTTCTGCACGCTCTGTTGCTGCTACTTCCACCCGGCATGTTGGACGATGTTCTCGCCAAGCTTCAAGGTTTCCATTCCACCGGAGAAATCACGGTGGACGGGATTCAGGTTTCCGAGGACGAGTTGCCGCTGCTCTTGGAGGCCCTGCTATCTCAGGGCTGGGGCGTGGGTCGGGTGGAGGTGGACCCATGAAAATACTAAAATCCATCCTGCTGCTTTCCTTCCTGCTTCTTCCCACACTGGCCTTGGCCGCAGAGCTTTCAGGTATTGCCGTCATTCTCAAAACTGCGGGTAGCGTGCAGCACAAAGCGAACAAGACCGAGGTCTGGGCCGCAGCCCAGCAGGGCCAAGTGCTTTCCTCGGGCGACGCATTGCGCACCTTGACGGGTGGAGAGGTGGCCATCCTCTTTGTGGACGACAAGAGTCTGCTTAAGCTCGCAGAAGAAACAGAGATCACCATTCAAGCCAGTGCTGAAGGGCGTACCGTTTCAAAGCGCATTTGGATGGGCGCAGGCGATCTTTGGGCCAAGGTGACCAAGCAGGACAATCCACATTTCCAGGTGGAAACGCCGACCTCCGTGGCGTCGGTGAAGGGTTCGGTGTTTTACAGCCAGGAACGCCCCGGCACGGGTAATCGTCTGTTTGCAATCTCAGGGCGATATGCCTATGGCAACGAATTCGGCCAAATCGAATTAAGTGGAGGAAGCACGGGCTTGTCAGACGGTTTGAAAATGCCGGTTTCCCGTTCTACTCGCGACGATGAGCTTCCCGCCTTTGGCGGAGTCAACGGCTATGGTCAGTTGGATGAAGACGGTGAACGAGTCATTCGTATCGGCTTCCAGAATGAGGACGACGAAACTCGCACCCTCGTCATTCCCCTCGAGCAACCGGAGTAGGGGCTTCGTGAGCATGAGAGGATTCCGCTGATGGCATCTGCCACCTGGACCCGGCACCTAGCTTGGCTGCTTCTGTTTTTGTATCTCTATGCCCCGGCCTCAGAGGCTGGTGAAGTGGCCTTTAGCCATCAGGCTGCGCTCAGCACAGAGGAAGGCCGCCACCTGTCCATCATTGGCTTGGTGGCGGGCATCGAAGAGGGCGGCCATGTCAGCATTTTGCATCGCCCCCTGAACACCGGCGATTTCGAGAGCATCGAAGCCTATGTGCGCGGCGGTGTTTTCGATAGCTACATTCCCGGTGAATATCTTCTTCCTCCCGGGCTCGAGTACTACCTGTCTGCGGTGGATGAAGATGGCGAGGAGCATCGCTACCCCGAAGGTGCGCCCGAGGCTTCGACTTACCAAGTGAGTGTGCTTGCGGGTTCGGTGGTGGATCGACTGGGTTCCTCGCCCCAAGTGAAAATAGTGGCGCCGGAGGCGAACGTTAGACTTGAGGCGAAAGACCTGGTTTTCATCGCTTCATTCGAAGACGCCGACGGCGATCTGGATGCGACGGGCCTTCATCTCATTGTGAACGGTCGGGACCGCAGCCATGAAGCACAGGTGGATGGAACGCTGCTTATCTGGATGCCCGGTGCTGATCTGCCTCCTGGGCCCCTGCGCATCGAAGTGGAGGCCGTGGATCTGTCCGGCCACCGTACGATCACGCATCCCCTGAAACTGGATCTTCTCCGTCCAGGTGAAAGCTATGCGACTCCCGGATTTTTCCAGAGGGTAGCTCCGCCCCGCGGCCGCGTTATTCTGGATTCCCGCTTTACGAATCTGGAAGGCCTCGGTGCGGAAAATCGTCAAGAGCCTGATCGTACCCTGCGTGGCCGTTTGGACGCGCGCGGCAATCTTGGCATTCTCGATTATCGAGCCAAGGTATTCATGACCAGCGACGAGTCGAGTGATATGCAGCCGCGGAATCGCTACCGGCTCGATTTGGAAACCGGTCCCCTTCGCTTGAGTATCGGCGACGTGTCGCCGCGTTTCAATCCCCTGCTTATCTGGGGAAAGCGCATGCGGGGAATGGAGCTTGAACTTGAATCCAAGACCTTGGACGCTCAGCTCTTATTTGGATCCATCCAACGCGCCGTTGAGGGCGAGACTTCCGATTCCACCCTTGCGCCTGGTAGTTACAAGCGCCAGCTCAAGGCTCTGCGCATCGGCTCGGTTACTGGGCGCGCGGTGGGAATGTCGCTAAGTTTTCTCAAGGTGAAGGACGACCTGGGCTCCATCAAGTACGGGCACAAGCCCAAGGACAATATCGTGCTCGGGGCCGACATGGAAGTCGCCACCTTCGGGCGGCACCTCCTACTCGACGCCGCGGCGGCCGTGAGCATGCTCACCGAGGACATCTCCGGCGGCGCCCTTAGTCGGGAAGAAGCCGATTCAACCTTGGGCATCCACCTTCCCTTTGATCCGCGTAATCTTGAAGGGCTTCTTGTTATCAACGGCAGTACCACGCCTTTGAATTTCAAAGGCGCTCCAAACCTTGCCCTGCATGCCGCGGCCCGGGGAAACATCTTGGGTAATCTTATGGAACTGCGCTTTCGCCGGGTGGGGCCGGTGTATCATTCATTGGCCGCTACGGCTCTTCCGCAGGATCATCAGGGTTTTCTGCTCCGCGATTCCTTCGGTCTGATGCAACGCCGGATTCGCGTGAGCGGCGAATACGAGCGCTATCATGACAATCTGGCGAACGATAAAACCCACACACGCGAATCTAATGTTATTGCCGGCAACCTGTCCTACATGCCGCGAAGCAGTGTGCTCAGCGGACTCAGTGTGGGCTTCAGGCTCTATCGCCAATCCAACGGCAGCAGCTTGGAGACCGATGGAATCGACAATCGCACACTCCTGCTCACCTTCAGCGGCAATAGTAACTTCCTGCTGCGTGACTTCAGTGAAAGCCTGCGTCTCAGTCTCTTCTTAAGCAATCGAGCCGACTACATTTCGGAGTCGGGAGAGAGTCAGGGCATGAACTTGGTTCTAGAGTCGCGCACGGGATTACCGAACATACCTCTAGCCTTGGGATTTCTCGTGGGTCTTAGCAACAACAGCTATCCCGGTCTAGAAGATGAAGGGGGACAGCTTGGGATCAGCGCCGACTTCACCACTCTCCAGGCGGGACTCGACTATGATCGCCCGCGCATGCCGGTACATTTCACCTGGCGACGAGTTTCGGGAGACGGCGACATGTCGGGCGCAAACTCCCTGCGCTCATCCTTCGACCTGGCCATGGACTATCGATTCGAAACAGGGCCCGTGCTCACGGGACGTGCAGGCTGGGTGAGTTTCGACGATCGATCGGAAGGCGACGAGGACTACACGGAAGCCTTCCTGGGAATCGGAATCGAACAACCTTTCTAGCGAGGCGGCCATCGCAATGCCGGAGCGCGGCAAGAAACAGGATCGCAAACTGTCCTGGATTCACTTGGCCAACGCCATTCTGGCGGCCATTCTCCTTTACATCTTTTCACATACGGCACTGCTTCAAGGTGCTGAATTCAGCACGCTCAATTCGCGATTCCAATTGCGCGGACCGGTAGAGCCCCATGGTGAAACCGTGGTTGTGGGTATTGATCAGCAATCTTATCGCGATCTCGGACGCCCCTTCCCTTGGCCGCGAGCTTGGCACGCCAAACTTTTGGAAAACCTGACTCGGGCTGGGGCGCGGGTGGTGGTCTTCGATCTGATATTCGACGCGCCGGGTCTTGATCCCGAGGGTGATGCGGCTTTCGCGAGAGCCATGGATGAGCATAGCGCGGTAGTTTTGGGCGTAAAGCAAGAAGCGTTCATGGGCGAGGTGCGGGGACAGCGTCTAACTTATCCTACCGAACCTTTGCGCTCGTCGGCAAGGAGCCTGGGCTTGGTGGATCGGCTCGAAGACATCGATGGCTTTACTCGCCGCTATCGGCTAATGGTACCCTCGGAAGATCGTGATCTTTATTCTCTGGGTGTGGAAGCCGTGAGTCTGTATTTGGGGGAGGCCCCATCTCTGGATGAGGATGATCTCTTCACCATCGGTACCCAAACCGTGCCGCGCCTTGACGCAACGAGTTTCCTCATCAACTACCCTGGCGGACGAGGCAGCATTCCCATCTACTCCTTTTCCTCGGTCATTGACGATGCGGAATTTGATCTACCCGTCGGACTTGATATCGACATTTTCGAAATCCAGAAGGAAGTGTTTAAGGACAAGATCGTTGTCGTGGGGGCAACCTTGCCGGAGATGCAAGATTTCGTGCGCTCACCTTTTTTCAACAGTGACGACGGACAACAGGTTCTTACCTCGGGTGCGGAAATGCATGCCGCCGCCATCGAGACCATTCTTTCGGGGCGTCATTACCACAGACTCGGCTTCTGGCTGAACATTCTAATCATCTTTGTTGCCGCGGCCTTGGTGTCCTTGCTGACCCTTCGGGCAAAACCTCTGCAGGGTCTTCTCGTTGTCATTGCACTGGTGGCAGCTTATGTAAGCCTGGCATTCTGGCTCTTCATCTCACGTTTTCTTGTATTGGAAGTTATGGCTCCCGCGGGAGCCATGTTGGCCTGCCATGCGGGCAACACGCTTTACTACTTCGTGCGGGAGCGCAAAGAGCGACAACGCATTCGTGGCATGTTCGCCATGTACGTGCCCGACAAGGTCATCAACACACTCTACGAAAATCCGGAGCTCATGACTTTGGGTGGTGAAGAACGTGAACTCACCATTCTCTTCTCGGATCTGGCGGGCTTCACGGCCATTGCCGAATCTCTTCCCCCCTCCGAACTGGTGGAATGGCTCAACGAGTATCTCAGTGAGATGACCGACATCGTTTTGGCTCATGATGGCATCATAGATAAGTACGAGGGCGATCTTATCATGGCCG
>JACNKJ010000057.1 GCA_014382085.1 bacterium | reverse complement strand
TGCGGGCGTCATGCTGCTAACGGGCCTATTGCGCATCTGGAAGCCGGAGCTGGAACGCTCCCGGCAACTGTCACTCATTCCCTGGCTGGCTCCCATTCTTATCTCGCTGGGGATGTTCTTCCTCTGGCTGGACCTGGGTAACCGGATCAATGCCTTCCGTTTCTTCTTCACCTTCAAGGTCTGGTCCCCCATGTCATGGGGCGCGTGGATCCTCCTGCTCATCTACCCCAGTTCCATTCTCTTTTCTTGGTCAGAGACTCCACGCGAAATTCGCGATCGCCTCATTGAGAGATTCTCGATTCTAGGGACCCTGGATCGCTGGACAACGTCGAGTCGAGACACCTTGGCCTTCTGGAGTATGGGCGTGGGGATGCTCCTGGGAATCTACACCGGCGTGCTCCTGGGAAGCGTGGCCGCGCGCCCGCTTTGGAACTCTGCGCTCTTAGGTCCTCTCTTTCTGGTTTCTGGAATCTCCACGGCCGCGGCTTTGACGCTTCTGTTCAAGATCCGCGACGAGGAACGTGTGATCTTCTCGCGCATCGACATGGTTTTCATCCTCGTGGAAATGGCTTTCCTGGCACTGTGGCTCATCACCCTAGCCTCGGGCGGCGCAAGCTACCAGGCGGCAGCGGAGCTCTTCTGGGGCGGACCCTACACGGCCGCATTCTGGAGTCTGGTGGTCGCCCTGGGACTGGTCGTCCCGCTGGCAGCGGAGTGGCTCGAAAAAAGACATCAGGTCATTCCTGGTAGAGCCGCCGCGATCCTGGTGCTCATCGGCGGATTTGCTTTGCGTTGGATTCTCGTCTTCGCGGGACAGAATTCCAGCTGGGTGACCCAGCTATCGTTACACTAGAAAAGGACTGAGATGCCTAAGAACTACTGGAACCCCTACCTGGCAGGCTTGCTTCTCGGCCTCACCCTGCTCGCGGCATTCATGGTCGCGGGTCAGGGCCTGGGCGCCAGCGCGGCACCCAAGCGTATCGTGGCCCTCGGTTGCGAAACCTTCAACGCGCAGTGGGCAGGATCCAATACGGCCATCAACAAATATTTCCAGGGTGAGGACGCCCATCCTCTCAAGAACTGGCTCATCCTAGAAGTCGTCGGCGTCTTGCTCGGCGGATTTATCGGGGCGGTCAGTGCGGGAAGACTCAAGGGCGAGGTTGTGCGCGGACCACGCATCTCCGTGAGAGGCCGCCTGCTTTACGCCTTTTTCGGCGGGGCAATCATGGGTCTCGCCGCGGCCATTGGACGAGGTTGCACATCGGGACAGGCCCTATCGGGAGGTGGCACCCTTGCCGCCGGCGGCTGGGCCTACATGATGATGTTCTTCGGCGGCGCCTATGCCCTTGCCTGGGTGGTTAGGAGGCAGTGGACATGAGTAACATCTTCCCCCTTGAGTATGCGGGAGAGCAATTCCGCCTTCTAACTGGAATCGGAGTGGGATTTTTCTTCGGTTTCTCATTGGAGCGTGCGGGATTCGGCAACGCCAAAAAACTCGCCGGCCAGTTCTATCTGAACGACATGGCGGTCTTCAAGGTGATGTTCACCGCCGTCCTGGTCTCACTCACCGGAGTCTTTTCCTTATCCGCCTGGGGGCTTCTGGACCTCGGCGAATTGTGGATCAATCCCACCTTCCTGTGGGCACAGCTTGTGGCGGGATTTGTTCTCGGCATCGGATTTGTCATGAGCGGACTCTGTCCCGGAACCTCTGTGGTGAGTATGGCCTCGGGTAAGCTCGATGGTTTCGTCACGGTCTTGGGCACCTTTTTCGGTGTCTTCGTCTTCACGATGCTCTTCGACAAGCTCCCCATGCTTCGCGCCCTCTACTCGGCCGGCTCGGGCGAGGTGATCCTTCTGCACGAGATTTTCCCCTTCAAGTTCCCCGCTCTATGCCTCATCATGACCGTGATACTGCTTGCACTGGGAGCTTTCATTTTCGCCGAACGGGTGGAGAAGATTTACCAGAAGAAACTAGGACCAGGCCCCCTCACCGGCCCTAATCGTCCGCGCATGAAGTACTACGTACTCGGCCCCATGTTCTTGATCGCCCTGGCCGCAGCTATTTATGACAAGCCAGTCATGGGTGATCCCGAGCCCTTCGATCTCGTGGCCATCGAACCCCTGAGCGTGGCCGAACGCATTATCGAAGGTGATCCCACACTTGTGCTTCTCGATCTTCGCAATGAAGAAGCCTTCTCGGAGAAGAGCCTTCCTGGCGCCAAGCTGCTGCGCAGTTTGGGAAATCCGGCGGACTACCTCTCGAATCTTTCATCGGGAATGACCGTGGTTCTCTACGACCAAACGGCCACGGAAAGCGACGTGCCGGGCACCTGGCCTGCGGGACTTGAGTACTTTGCCATGCGCGGAGGATTCGACGCCTGGAAACGTGAAGTGCTCACCCCCCGTGAGTTGAACGGAAACAGCCTGAAGGAGCAGGACTTTACACGTCGTCAAAATCAGATCGCCGGTTACTTCAGCGGAACTCGTGTGCAGTCCAAGGCTACCGCAGCTCCGCCCCCGCCGAGTGGCGGGAAGAAAGAGAAGAAACCCCCGGGGGGGGGTGTTCGTGGAGAG
>JACNKJ010000009.1 GCA_014382085.1 bacterium | reverse complement strand
GTCCTGAAGTCTTGCCGACGACATCAAACATAGAGACATCGCCACAGACATCGAAGCGCGCCGATACGATTGCATGGGAGAGAAGTTCCTCTTCCTCGACCAAAACCGTGGCTCGGTGGCCAGCTATGCCAGCGACGGATACGAATTCCTCTACCCGAACAACAATCTCACCAACGATCTCATGGAGATGCTGTTTTGGACATCCCGTGAAGATGAATCGCAGTCCTATTTCCCGCAGTGGATTTTGGGCAGCGTGATTTCCGCGGCGGAGCTTCGTTACGGGGGCTACCAGTCGAGCATGAGATACAATCTGCTGGGCGATCCACTCCTGCGCCTGGACGCTGGACCTCCCAAGATTCGCCTCCTACTGGACGGTGTAGAGCAGAACAACGGTGACTCTCTCTTCGTCACGGCCTCAGAGGACACCCTTGAAATTCTGGCCTATGTCACCGACGAAGCCTACATCAAGGATCTGGCCGTCTACGATCCGGAACTGGGTAGCTACCCCTTTACCTTTGAAGCTTTGGTGGACACTCTGGCTCATCAAGATTCGGGCATCTCCCGAGCTTATCAGGTAGAGGCCCGTATCCCCTACGACTTCACCATGAAGGGCGTGGTGCTGGAGGCCACCGATCAATCCGGCCGCGTCTCCACATTCTCCCTGCCCAATCCCAAGTCGGTGAAGTTCTTCATCGAGGGAAGCGATTCCCTGGTTGAGGGGCAGTGGGTACGCTCGGAGGGCGTCATTAACATGAGGATTCGGGTTCCTCATGCGGATGTGGGCGCACCCCGATTCAGTTTACGCGCAGATGGCGAGGACACGGGTGATTTCGCCACGGCCACCGGCGATCCCCTCAATCATAAAATCAGTTTTGAATATGAGTGGGGGCCGGGCGCTCATCAGCTTGAGATACTTCTGGACGGCACGGCTGTCTATGGGGGCATTAATCTGATGGTGGATAGCGAGGTGCGGCTGCTGTCGGGGCTGGTCTATCCCAATCCCTTTAGGGATATGGCCCTGTTCCGATATTCCCTAACGGGTCACGCCACCGAGGGTTTGCTGAAAATCTATACCGTAAGCGGCAGGCTTGTGCGCAGTCTTGAAATCACCGATCTCGGTGAGGGCACGGAACACTGGCTCGAGTGGGACGGCCTCGACCAAGGCGGCGAGGCCATCGCCAATGGTACCTACCTCTTCCGTTTCGTCGTCAAAAACGTTCAGGGCGAGGAATTGATCTGGCAGGACCGAGTGGTAAGGATGCGTTAATGGGGGAAGAGCTGCTGAAGCAACTTGCGGGGCTGGTCACCGAGGCGCGCAATCCCGAGACGGCCTATCTCGATCAGCTTGATACCCTGTCGCTGCTTCAGCGTCTCAACGAACAGGATGCCCAGGTTGCCGGCGCCGTTCGCGCGGCTCTGGAATCCATTGCCATGGCCACTGATTTCGCGGCCGCCTCCCTCGCCGAAGGCGGTCGCATCATCTACGCGGGTGCGGGCACCAGTGGACGCATGGGCGTGCTGGACGCCTCGGAGTGTCCACCCACCTTCGGCATCGATCCCTCGCGTGTGCTGGGGCTTATCGCCGGTGGGCCGGCGGCTCTCATCAAATCGCAGGAAGGCATGGAGGACAAGGCTGAATTGGGTACCGCGGATCTCGCCGCCCTCGACCCCACTCCGGCCGACACGGTCATCGGCATCAGCGCCAGCCACCGCACTCCCTACACCGTGGGTGTGGTGGAGGAGGCCGAGCGTCGGGGCTGCCGCACGGTGTTCATCACCTGCAATCCCCAAGTGGACGTGCCCGGGCAGGTGGCCATTCGCCTGCTGGTGGGGCCCGAGGCCGTCACCGGCTCCACAAGGCTCAAAGCCGGCAGCGCACAGAAGATGACCCTCAACATGATTTCAACCGGCGCCATGGTGCTCACAGGCCGTGTCTACGGTAATCTGATGGTAGATCTGATGCCCATGAGCGAGAAGCTCGAAGAGCGTAGTCGGGGCCTGATCATGACGGTAACCGGCGTGGACTATGATCGAGCCGCAGAGTTGCTCAAGGCCGCAGGTGGCGTGAAATGCGCCCTTCTCATGGAGATGGCGGGAGTTGATCGCGCCGAGGCCGAAGGCCGATTGGAAGCCGCCGAGGGACACTTGCGAAGAACGCTTGAAGCCCTAGATTGACGACTCCCCCCTCCGGATTGACAGCCCTCAATGAGAGGGTGTAAATTGAATCTTCACCGTCGAGCCGCCCCCCGTGGGCGGCTCCGGTATTCCCGGCGCGACGGGCGCGACGGGTCCATGAAATTGAGGTTCTCCGTGTTCTTCAAGGGCAGAGACTTGCTCTCCCTCGCCGACCTTACCGATGCGGAAACGAGCGAGCTTGTCGCCTTCGGGCGTGAACTCAAAGGGCGTTTCCATGCGGGCGAGCCCATCGACTTTCTCACCGGCGCACAGCTGTTCCTCTTGGATCCGGGTAATCTCTTCGGCGGCTTCAATCCTATGGCCATTGCCATGACTCAGCTGGGCGGGGTGGCCACTCTTGTTGAGCCATCGGGTCCCCGAGAAAAGCTGGGTGAAACTTGGCTC
>JACNKJ010000010.1 GCA_014382085.1 bacterium | reverse complement strand
CCCTCCTGCGGCCCCTGGTGGCCGGCCCCGAGCTTTCCCTGCGGGCGATGCTGGTTTATCTTGCTTCCTTTTCGCTCATGCCCCGGGGCGCTTTCACGGTGGTCTCCATCGCGGGAGGCAAGGGCGAGGCGAGACAATCCATTTACGAGTATGCGGGTCTGGGCAAGCGCGCCCCCTGGCTGGCGCTCTTCCTGGCCGTCTTTCTCTTCTCCCTGGCGGGCATTCCTCCCGCCGTGGGATTCATCGGCAAGTTTCTCATCTTCGCCGAACTGGTGCGCGGAGGATTCGTAGGTTTGACCATCGTGGCCGTGCTATTCAGCCTGGTCTCGGCCTATTACTATCTTCGTGTGATCTACCTCATCTACATGCGTGAGTCCCTGGATGAGCCGGCCCCGGTGGGCCTTCCCCGCGGTGCGGGCATCCTCCTGGGCATTCTGCTGATCCTGGTGATTCTGCTGGGTATTCTGCCCTCGGGGCTCATGGATATGGCCAGCAAGGCGCCGGCGCTCTTCTAGTCGCTTGACCGGAGCAATCCACGAATCTAGACTCGGGCCTTCCTTTAAGGGAGGCCCTTTTTGCGATTAAAACAGGTAGGCGTCATCGGTGACGCCGACGCCAGTGCGGAGGCCTGCGCCTTCGCGGAAGAAGTGGGACGTGTCATCGGACGCAATGGCTGGGGACTGATCAGCGGCGGGCGTCACGGCATCATGGGAGCCGCCAGCCTTGGCTGCCGCGATGAAGGCGGTATGGTGCTCGGCATCCTTCCCGGCATGGACGACGAAGGTGGTAACGAGCACTGCCACTTCCTTATTCCCACCAATATGGGTTGGACGCGCAACAGTCTTAACGCGCTGGCCGGAGATGTGGTGGTGGCCATCGGCGGACGGGCGGGTACGCTCAGTGAAATCGCTTTCGCATGGAGTTATGGGAAGCCCATCCTTTCCGCCACGGGATTCGGCGGCTGGAGCGAAAAACTGTCCGGACAAGCCTTGGACGACCGACGCGACGCCGTGCTCATCCCGGTGAGCAGTGCCGCCGAGGTGGAAGCACTGCTGCAGAAGATTCTAGGAGACGACTGATGCTCCATCCCCTTTTCTGGACCGCCATGGCCAGCGTCATCTTGGCGCAGCTCTACAAGGTGGTGGTGGAGAGCATCAGGGAACGGCGTCTCAAGCTTTACCGCTTCTTCGAGACCGGCGGCATGCCCAGCAGCCATACCGCCGCGGTTACTTCCTTGGCGACCGGAGCTTGGAAGGTCGCCGGACTGTCTTCGCCTCTCTTCGCCATCACGCTGGTCTTTGGCACCTATTTCGTATTCGAGGCCACGGGACTCAGGCAAGAGGTGGGCAAACAGGCCCGCCTTCTCAATGACATCCTCGATGAACTTCTGGATACCCGTCAACTGGCCACAGAAAAACTGCGTGAATTGCGCGGCCATACCTGGGCGGAAGTTTTCTGGGGATTCATCCTGGGTCTGGCCACCACACTCATCTTTCTCAGGAGTTGAGCCATGAAAGGTCTGGGGATCATCCTGCTGTTGTCGGTGGCCCTTACAGCTCCGGCACTCGAATTGGATATCACCATCAATTTTGCGGGTCGGCCCATCCAAGACGTCGACGCGCGGGGCGACACCGAATACATGAACCCCGACAGCCTCTTGCTCATGGGAGGGCTCAAGGCGAGCTGGGCCGAAGGTGAAATATTCGATGTAAGGGACATGCCCGTGATCTGGGACAAGAAGCGCAACCATCTTCGATTCCGAATGGAATCCGACTCTCTTCTGGTGTATCTCGGCGAAGAGTCGGGCCTTCCCCAAAGAGGCAAGTTCAAGTTGGACCAGCCTTTTCGCTTGGTTGGCCCGGGCATCTTGGTGAAGTTGGACCAGGGTCGATACTTCTTCGAAGGGAACGAGCTAAAACTCTTTTTGCCGGGCTCGGCTTGGAAACGAGGCGCTCGTGGATTCATGATGGCGGCCTTCGTTGGGGTGATCACCCTCATCCTTCTCTTAAACGGACGCAAGACACGACGGCGCATTGAAGAAGAGCGCGGGCCCACTCGAAAGCCGCGCAGACCTTAGGCATTGGGCTTGAGGGGCTTTACTTGCCTAATGAGTTCGGGCAGAATGACGCAGTAAATTCACGACTGCCGACCGGCGGTCGCCCAACATCCCAGAGGGGGGATCCATGAAGGACTTGGCCTATCGGGCCCTGGAAACGGCCCGCGGTCGCGGCGCTGATTATGTGGACGTTCGATTCGTACACAATCAAACCGAGGACCTGCTCGTTAAAAATGGAGCACTGGGCTCGGCCGAGTCTTTCGAGACGCGTGGCCTGGGCATCCGTGTGCTCAAGGACGGCGCTTGGGGATTTGCATCCACCGACCGTTTGAACGCGGACAGCATTGATCGGGCCGCTGCCAGGGCTGTGGAAGTGGCCAAGGCCAGCGCTCGCGTCATGGACGAGGCGGTGGATGTCGCTGCCTAGCCCGCGGGGAAAGGCAGCTGGGCAACGCCCTACGAAATCGACCCCTTCACCGACTCCCGCGAAGACAAGTTGGAGCTTCTCGACTGCGTGGGAAAGGG
>JACNKJ010000294.1 GCA_014382085.1 bacterium | reverse complement strand
CTTAGCCTAGAGCTAAGAGAGAAGGAAAATGGCCGCGAAGCTTTTGCTGATGCTTATCAGTGCTTATCGCAGGTTGATTTCACCGTTCTTGCCCGATACCTGCCGGTACCATCCCAGCTGCTCCGCCTATGCGGAGGAAGCGGTGCACCGGCATGGGTTCTTCCGGGGCTTTTGGCTTTCCACCAAACGTGTCCTTCGCTGCCATCCGTTCCACCCAGGTGGGCACGACCCCGTGCCCGAAAAACCGGAATAGGTTTACCTGCCTGGATCGGCGCGAGGACTGAATGGATCGACAAACAAAGATCGCCTTCGGGCTGATCTTCATTCTGCTCATCGGATACTACTTCTGGTTGTCCCGCTTCGGGCCCGATCCCGAGGAGAGAGCCAGCGAAACCCCCACCGAACAGGTGGAGGAGTCTGCAGTCTCGAGACCCGAGTCCCGAGCCGCAAGTGATACTCCGCCACCGGTCGTTCCCACAGAACCCATTTCCGACATCGCCATCGCGTCCGCGCCTCGCCGCGAGATCATCGTGGAGACGCCCCTGGCTCGCTACCACCTGGACTCACGTGGTGCGCTCATTACGAGCATCGAGCTGACCCAGTTCGACGGCTATGATGAACATGGTGACATCGACGGCGTGGTTCAGCTTGTGGCCTCCGGCGAGCCCCACCCTGGTTCGGGTCTTCTGAATCTCGACCTGAATCGCGGCAGTGAGCGGCTGGATAGCGGCCAATGGCATTTCGCCTGCGACCTGCCCTCGGGACGGAACCTTCTGCAATTGGATGCCGACCGGTCGATCAGCTTCCGTTTCTCCGATGGAAGCGGCGGCGTTATCACGAAAACCTACACCTTCCACCCCGACAGCTATCAGTTGGAGCTGCAGGTTTCCGGAAACCTCGGAGGGGCTTTCGCGGGCGTGGGAAGCTACAGCCTGGGCATGGAGCAGGGCATCCTCTCCACGGAGAAGAATCGCAAGGACGATGTTGGATCCTTCAAGAACTTCTACAAGCTCGGCGACAACATTGAGAAAAAGGGCCTAGGCACCTTCAAAAACGGCGACACCGTGAACTCGCCCGAAGGAACCGTGCAGTGGGCGGCCACCAAGAACAAGTACTTCACCCTTGCCGTGATTCCCGAAGCGCCGCTACAGGGTAGCGCCACCCTTTCGGGGAGCAAGGAAGGCGAGTACTTGGGATTTACCGCCGAGTTCCCCCTGCGCGGCGGTCGCACGAACATCGACGAGACCTTCCAGATTTACGCGGGCCCCATCATTCGTGAAACCCTACAGGGCTACGAGCGCGGTTTGGAAAACGTGCTGGATTTGGGCTGGGTCTGGATTCGCCCCATCTCCGTGGGAATCAAGTGGCTGATGCTTTGGCTCTACCGCTTCATTCCCAACTATGGCGTCGTGATCATCCTGCTGTCGATTTTCACGAAGGTGCTTTTCTATCGCTTGAGCCACAAGAGCTTCAAGTCCATGAAGGAAATGCAGGGCATCCAGCCGGAACTGCAGAAACTTCAAGCCAAGTACAAGGACAACAAGCAGAAGCTCAACGAAGAAACCATGAAACTCTACAAGGAGCACGGGGTGAATCCCCTGGGCGGTTGTTTACCGTTGCTCCTGCAGATGCCGGTTTTCTTCGCGCTCTTCAGCGTGCTGCGCAGTGCCGTGCAGTTGCGCGGCGCCGGCTTCGTGGGATGGATCCACGATCTTTCATACATGGATGTTCTCTACACGCTGCCCTTTGAAATTCCCGCCTTGGGCGGCTTCATCAATAACTCCATCAGTCTGCTACCGATTCTCATGGGTCTGTCCATGTGGTTCCAGACCAAGATGGGCGGAACGGGTATGGGCATGAGCTCCGGGCCGAGCCAGGCGGGTGCGCAGGCGGCCATGATGAACAAGATCATGCCCTTCTTTATGACCTTCATCTTCTACCGTATGCCGTCGGGGCTGGTTCTGTACTGGCTGGTTAACAATATCCTGACCGCGGTTCAGCAATATTACATCCACAAGGGCCAGGACCAGGACGGCAAAGTCGTCTCACCCTCGGCATGAGGTAAGCAAAATGGATCAAGTCACCACGAGTGGAAAAACAAAACAGGCAGCCATTGAGAAAGCTCTGGGCGAATTGGGGCTGCGCCGTTCCGACGTGCGCGTGGAAGTGTTGGAAGAGGGGTCGCGCGGCTTTCTGGGACTGGGAAGCAAGAACGTCAAGGTGCGGGTGAGCAAGTCAGACGGCGAGGGCCCCTTACCCGAGGATCTCGACCCTGAAAAGGTGACCCGCGGAATCTTGGATCCCCTGGGCATCGATTACAAACTGAATGTTCGTCGCGAAGAAGACAGTTTCTTCGTGAAGATCACGAGCAAGAAAGACGAAGGCCTGCTCATCGGCAGGCGCGGTCAGACCCTGGACGCCATCAAGCACCTGGTGCAACGCATTCTCACGTCACAGGCCGGACAGGCCGTGGCCGTGAATCTGGAAGTGGGCGACTATCGCGAACGCCGCGAAGAAGCGCTTCAAGAGAAGGCCGAGGCCGTGGCGCAAAAGGTGCTCGAGTCCGGCAAGAGTTTGTCGCTGGAGCCCATGACCGCCCAGGATCGACGCATCGTGCATCTGGTATTGGCCGATCGCGATGATCTTCGCACCTACACTGCGGGAGAAGGTTCGCGCCGGCGTGTGATTGTGGCCTTGGACAGCGAAGAAGCTTCGCCTCGGAATGACCGAGAACCGGTTTCTCCTTACGAGGACGTTCCCGATCCCAGTTTCCGCTCGGCGTCGATTTCCAGCATGGCACAACCGCGCGAGGAACATGAGGAGAAACGTCGCGAACGTCGCCCCCGTCGTGATCGCGACGATCGCCCCCGCCGCTCCAACGATGACTATAGGGAAACTCGCAGTAGTGATGATCGCCCCCGCCGCTCCAGCGATGACAATAGGGAAACTCGCGGCAGTGACGATCGCCCCCGCCACCGCAGCGAAGAGCAGGGTGGGGGAAGCCGCGAGCCTCGAGGTGGAGGTCGCGGAGGGTCCCGCCGTCGGGGTCGCGGTGGTGATCGTCAACGGGAAGAAGGCGGCACCCGCATCCGAAAAACCTTCCGCAAGGATGAGGATGAAAGAACCGCGGGTAACGAGATCCCAACCAAGCCGGAAGAAAGCCGTGAGGAAGTTCGAGAAGCTCGAGAGTTCGTGGAAGTGAGAGCCGAAGCCAAGCCCGAACGCGCGGAAAGTATTGAGGCCCCGGTTCAGGAATCGAACGAAGAGGTTGACGAAGCTCAGGCCGAGCGCCGGGATCGTCGCGCCGAACGCAGCGAGGCTCGTGCTCAGGGTCGAGGTGGACGCAGAGAAAATGCTTCGAGTCCGGACAGTGGACCGGTCGAGAAACCCTTCTCCAGCGATCTGGCGCGGTCGGTTCTCGGTCTTGACGAAACTAACGGCGGCGCCAAGCCTCCGAAAAAGAAGCGCTACCGCTAGTCATGCATTCGCTCGACGAAACGATCGCTGCCCTGGCGACTCCTCCCGGCGAGGGCGCCCTGGCGATCATCCGCATCAGCGGCCCGCGTTCGCGCGAGTCGCTGTTGTCCTTACTGGCCGAAATTCCCGATCCCCTACGTGAGCGCTATCTGCATCGCGTGAATTTGGTGGATGAACACCGTCGTCCCTTGGATGAGGCCACAGCACTTTGGATGCCTGGTCCCGGCACCTTCACCGGCGAGGACAGCGCGGAGCTCATTGTCCATGGCGGGCCTTTGACCGTGCGGAGAATCTTGGCTGCGCTTTTTGCCTGTGGCGTGAAGCAGGCCGAGCCCGGCGAGTTCAGCTATCGGGCCACGATCAACGGGCGCATGGACCTTATGCAGGCCGAAGCCGTAGCCGAGTTGATTCACAGTCGCAGCGAGGCCGAGCAGCACCTTGCTCTTTCTCAGTTGGGTGGAAGTCTCAGCCGCCGCCTTTCCCTTCTCCGCGACAAGCTCGTAGCGTTGCTTCGAGACCTGGAAGCCGGACTAGATTTTTCCGAAGAGGATATTGATTTTGTTTCGCGAGAGCACCTGGATGAAGGTGTGTCGCGACTTCGGGAGGCTGCAAGCGAGCTGCTGGCCGGCGCCGAGCAAGGCAAACTTATCCGCGAAGGTCTGCGCGTGGTCATAGCCGGTGAGCCGAACGTTGGAAAGAGTTCGCTCTTCAACGCTCTACTAGAGGAGGAGCGCGCCATTGTCACCGAGGCGCCGGGGACAACGCGCGACACCTTGCGCGAAACCTTGAATATTGGCGGGCTGCTGTTCCATCTGCACGACACGGCCGGTCTTCGCGAAGGCTTGGAAGAAGCTGAACGCTTGGGGGTGGCCCGAAGCGAAACCTTGCTTGAGGAGGCTCAACTAACGCTTTGGCTTTTCGACGGTACGCGCTCCCCATCGAAAGATGAGCTGCAACGTCTGGGCGGGTTGAGTGAATCCAACGCGCTACTTGTTTTTAGCAAGTGCGATGATCCCGAGTTTCGCGCGCCTCCACTTAGCACTTCGCTGCGCAGTATCATCTTGTCCGCCAAGAGCGGCGAAGGCTTGTCTGCATTACGCGATGCGCTTTTCGAAATGGCCACGGGCGAAAAGGGTTCGGAAGCCCTGGAAGTGGAAGCGGCCTTGAACCGCCGACAGGAATCGAGATTGCGCGCACTCTTCGAGATTCTCGAGGAGCTCGACAGCTCGACTCTCGAGGAACTCGAAGCCGATCTTTTAGCCAGTCGTTTGCGCGCCGCACTTAACGAACTGGACGAGCTCAGCGGCGATCGCGTAGGCGAGACTGTGCTCTCGGAAATATTTTCAAACTTCTGTGTTGGCAAGTGAGATGCCGAACTACGACCTGATCGTTGTCGGTGCGGGACACGCGGGAGTGGAAGCTGCTCTGGCTTCGGCACGACGCGGGTTTTCTACATTGCTTGTAACCTTGTCGGTGGATGCTGCGGGGCGCATGAGCTGTAATCCCGCCATCGGCGGTCTCGGCAAGGGTCAACTCGTTCGCGAGATCGATGCCTTGGGCGGCGAGATGGGCCGGCACATCGACGAGCATGGAATTCAGTTTCGAGTGCTGAACATGCGCAAGGGTCCCGCAGTGCGCGCGCCGCGCGCCCAGGCCGACAAAGCCACTTACAACTCCGGTATGGTCGACAAGCTTCGAAGCAGCTCCGGGCTTGATCTTCTAGAGGACGAGGCCCTGGAGATTCTTCACGAAGATGGGAAGTTGAGGGGCTTGCTCTGCAAGCAAAGCGGCGTTATTCAAGGTCGCGCGCTCATTCTTACTACCGGTACTTTCCTGTGCGGTTTGCTTCATACAGGTTCATCACAGGTGGAGGGTGGACGAGTGGGCGAAGGTTCCGCGTTGAGCATGAGCGACTCCCTTCGCAAATTGGGCTTGTCGCTTCATCGGCTCAAGACCGGTACCCCCCCTCGCATTCATCGTGACAGTATCGACTTCGACCAGTGCACGCCGCAGGCGGGAGATGACCCCCCTGTTCCATTTTCCCATTTTAGCGAATCCATCACTGGGCCACAGGTTCTATGTCACCTCACTCGGACTAATCCCCGCAGCCATCAGCTCATTCTCGACAATCTCGACTCCAGTCCCCTGTTCAATGGAAGCATTGAAGGCTTAGGGCCTCGATATTGTCCGAGTATCGAAGACAAGGTGACGCGCTTCGCGGAGCGGGACAATCACACCCTCTTCCTGGAGCCCGAGGGCCTGTCCACGCCCCGTTATTATATTAACGGCTTGTCGACCAGCCTGCCTGAAGATCTGCAACTACAATTATTGCATAGTATTAACGGGCTTCAAAATTCGGAAATGCTACAACCAGGATATGCTGTCGAGTATGACGCCATTGACCCAAGGGTTCTACACCCCACTCTTGAGTATCGAAATCTGGAAGGACTGTATTTCGCCGGCCAAATTAACGGGACAACCGGATACGAAGAGGCCGCAGCCCAGGGCTTATTGGCCGGACTCAATGCCACCTTGAAATTGGATGGCCAGCCGCCATGGGTTCCTGATCGTTCAGAAGCCTACCTGGGTGTTCTCGTTGACGACCTGGTCACCAAAGGGGCCGATGAACCGTATCGAATGTTTACATCCAGGGCCGAGCACAGGCTTTTACTTCGATGGGACAATGCCGATGAGCGCTTAATGGCTAAGGGTTTTGAGTTTGGCTTGGTGGGTGGCGATGACTTTGCAAAGGTCTCAGATTCATTGCAAAGAGTTGAAGCTGCTTATCGGCAAATCTTGAATCTTAACCTTGGTGAATCTGACGCCATTAAACTGTCAAACTTCCTTCCAGGAGATCCTGCCCTGCCTGGATTGACGGCCGCACAGATATTGAAGCGGCCAGGTGTCTTGTGGTCTGACTTGGCACCAATTTGGACTCTCTCCGAACCCCTTGCGGCACAAGAGCTTTCGCGTCTTGAGACACGTGTTAAGTATGAAGGCTATATTGATCGTGAGAAAAAGTCTGTGGAGAAGGCTAAAAAATTAGAAGGCCTTTCGATTCCATCTGATCTCGATTATTCTACGATTCCTGGACTGAGTACGGAAGCTAGGCAACGTTGGGATCGTGTTCGACCCGAGACCCTCGGTCAGGCGGGTAGGGTTCCCGGAGTCCGGATGAGTGATGTGTCCGTACTCATGATCTATATCCAGGGACAGAGAAAGAGAACCCCAAAGAAAATGAAGTGATGCGATGTCTTCGATCTTAAGCCGTGATCAGATCAAAGAGGCCTGGGAAATTTCCGTTGGGCACCACAGGGTCAGCATTATTGGAACCGTTTCACGTGAAACGTACCTCGATCCCAGTTTTCTGAACCCCCTGCCGGATAAGGTTTGGGCGAGGCTGGAACTCTTTGCTCTTGATGTTCTTGATGCAAACAGCAGGGTAAACCTTGTATCCAGAAAAGACCCCGAGCGACAAATCTTAGATAACATTCTCGACAGTGTCTTTCTGGCCGTTGTGCTTAGGGCTGTTCCACGTGAAACCCCAAACCCTAGTTTGCTCTTGGATGCTGGTTCTGGATCTGGGGTGCCCGGTATCCCGATCAAGTTGATACTAGAGGAGGACCAAATTCAGGGCGGCCTCATACTTGTGGACTCCGTTCAGAAAAAAGCCCGCGTACTCTCCAGCCTTGTCTCTAAATTGGATCTCCAGAGCACAGAGGTCTTTGGAGATCGATTTGAAAACCCCAAGCTAGCCGAGCTTTGCCAGAAATTGGGGCCGGACTTTGATTGGATCCTTTGTTCAAAGGCCTTTGCCAGTACGGAAAATACACTGGCATGGTCCGAAGCTTTAAAGCCCAGGCTTAAGGCTGCCTATCTGATTAAGGGACCCGCGGGACTCGCAGAGGTACAGGGTGGTATTCCTAAGAAGTATGGCTGGAAGGTCGCGCAGACATATAGCTTCAGATTCCCACATCGCGAGAGCTTCGTCATTGAATTGACCCCACGGATCGGTTAATTGTTTCACGTGGAACATTCCGTTGACAGAACCCTCGCTCCCCGTTAAACCGAATCAAACTCATCCGCCCTATGAAAGGGGATGTCTTGGCACGCATCATCGCCATCGCCAACCAAAAGGGAGGCGTAGGCAAGACAACCACAGCCGTCAACTTGAGTGCGAGCTTGGCCTCGGCTGGCGCCAGGACCCTTCTTGTGGATATGGATCCACAGGGCAACGCGAGCAGTGGAGTTGGCATTGACTCCAGATCGCTTGATCACACCCTTTATGATGTGATCGTCGGCAATGTTGACTCGAGACAAATACTTGAAAATACTGCAGTTACTGGGCTTGACCTCCTTCCATCCAATCAAGGTCTCAGCGGATTAGAAGTAGAGTTGGTGGGCCAACAGGGCCGGTCCTTCTACCTGAAGAAGGCTCTGGGGGCCTTCGCGGATGAGTACGAGTTCATCCTTATCGACTCTCCTCCGAGCCTGGGCTTGCTTACGGTCAATGTTCTCTGTGCCGCCCAGTCGGTCATGATTCCCATCCAATGTGAGTACTACGCCCTAGAAGGCTTGGGTCAGTTGCTCAACGTGGTGACCCGTGTGCGCGAGGGGCTCAACCCCGAGCTGGCCATCGAAGGAATCCTGCTGACCATGTATGACCGACGCCTCAACCTTTCGAGGCAGGTGGCGCAGGAGGCTGTGCGCTATTTTGAAGATAAGGTCTACAAAACCGTCATTCCGCGGAACGTCAAACTTTCGGAGGCCCCGTCCTTCGGCAAACCTGTAATGCTCTACGACCTCGAGTCGCCGGGCGCGCAAAGCTACATCAAGTTAGCTCAGGAGGTGATCCATGCCGAAAAAGGCATTGGGCAGGGGGCTTAACGCCATTCTCGAAGAAGTACCCGCGGAGAAAAAAGCCACAGGGACCACGGCCAGCGCGCCAGCGCTCGCACCCGCCGTGACCGAACCGGAGGCTCTCGCGGGTCGGCGTGTTGTCGACATTCCATTGGATAAAATCGATCCCAATCCGCGGCAGCCACGTCGGCACTTCAACGAAGCGAAGTTGGAAGAACTGGCAACATCCATTCGCCAAGAGGGTGTTCTCATGCCGGTGCTTTTAGTTGAGCGCGGCGAACGTTATGAGCTCATCGCTGGCGAGCGTCGTTATCGTGCGAGCATCATGGCGGGAATGGAAACCTTGCCGGCGCTTATCACCGAAAGCGACAGCCGAGAAAGCCTGAAGCTGGCCTTGGTGGAAAACCTGCAACGCGACGATCTTGATCCCATCGAAGAGGCGCGCGCCTTTCAGGTGATGATTTACGAGTTCGGCTGGACCCACGAGGAGCTTGGCAACTACTTGGGGCGAGATCGCTCCACGGTGTCCAACACGCTTCGTCTCTTGCAACTGCCCGACCCCGTTCAGGATCAGGTGGCCCAGGGCGGTATCAGCGCAGGACATGTGCGCGCGCTCATCAATCTGGAAGAAGCCGATTGCCTGCGCCTGGCGAAGACCATCGAACGAGGACAGCTTTCCGTTCGACAGGCCGAACGCATGGCGAAGAAACTCAAAGGTGGTCCAGCCAAGGCAAAGAACGAAACCTTGCCTGGCGATCCCGTTTTGCTTGCCATTCGTGAACGCATGGAAGGGCGCGTTGGCCTGCCCGTGCAGTTGGACTATCGCAAGGGCCGCGGCAAGGTAACGGTGCGCTTTAAGAGTGATCGCGAATTGGAACGTCTCATGGACGCGCTCCAGGTTTCGCTGGACTCGGACATCTAGGAATCGAATGCCGTTTTGGAAATGGCTCTGGCCGCGCAAGGATGCGCCGCGCAAGATCCGCATCCACTTGGTGCCGGACTCTGGGGATGAACCCCTCAGTGTCAAGATGCCCTTGGGCCTCCTGCGCATTCTTGTCCTGCTCATCGTCGTCGGAATCCTGGCGATTCTTGTACTGATCTTCTCTTCCAGTTCTCTGATTCTCGAGAAGCAGAAGAATCGCGTGATCGTACGGCAACTGGAAGAAAACGCCGCGCAGCTCAGTCGCATGAATACGCTTGAACGTGAACTCGAGGAAAGCGCCGTCTTGCTCTATCGCATGCAGACGCTTTTCGGTGAAGGCACCTTGCCGCCGGACTCCTTGATTCCCGATCAAATCCTGCGCGAGCGCGCCTTGCCGGGCGGGCCTCCTCAACGCGAGAACCTACTGCAGCGCGGCGAGCAGCAGGTGCTCAGCGCCATGCCCAGCAGCTGGCCCCTGCGCGGTTGGATCACCCAAGAGTTTCATGGTCAACACGGTCATGACTATCATGCGGGCATGGACATTGCCGCGGAACCCGGAACGCCGGTGCGTGCGGCCGGGGATGGTGTGGTGCTGGTAGCGGGTTGGAACGATGAGTATGGAAACTTCGTGCTGCTCGATCACGGCTTCAGTGTGACCAGCCTTTACGGCCACAACAGCCACCTGGGCGTTCGCAAAGAGGATCGCGTGGAACGCGGAGACATCCTTGGATACGTAGGCAGCACAGGGCGCAGTACGGCCCCGCACCTGCATTTTGAGATCCGTCGCAATGGAATTCCCGAGGACCCCAAGAGCTATCTTTTGGATTAGTTTGTTTTTCCGCGGAACACTAGATTTCTCGCGGCTCATGCACTAGGCTGAGACCGTCAAAGGATTGGCCATCAGAATCCGCCAGCCATCGCAGCGGAATTGGAAGGAGTCGGACATGTTCGGACGCGAAGACGATAACGGTCCCGCGAGCGTCGGCGGCGCTGGCGGCAACGCCTCGATCCTGGGAGCGGGCAGTCACTTCAACGGTAACGCCACGGTTCAGGGCAACCTGCGCATCGATGGCGAGTTCGAAGGCGACATCAATTGTCGTGAGACCCTGGAAGTGGGCAAGAGCGGCATACTCAAGGGCACCCTCAATGTGAAAAACGCCTCCATCTCCGGACGGGTTTTTGGCAACATCACGGCAACGGAGCGCATCGAGCTCAAGGCCGGCAGCCACCTTGAAGGCGATATCGTGACCAAGCGCCTGGTCATCGACGAGGGTGTTTTCTTCGAGGGCAATTGCCGCATGGGAGAGAAGCAGCCACAGCGCCGCGAACCCATGGTGGAGGCCCGTAAGGACGAAATTACGCCCAAAGAGCTTCTCCGGCCCTAGGCTGATTTCGAAGGCGACCCAATTGACCGCAGGGGGGATGTGGAAAACCCGCCCATATTGTGGAAACCCTCCCAACCCCTTTCTTTGGAGGGGGTTAGTTCATAAGTATGATGGGGAAAGAGGGCAGTTGTCCACATGCGGTTGAAAAAAGGAACCTTACGCAAAGGTCCGAAAATAGGCCCCAAGATCTAGTATTCCGGAGGAAATCATGCCCCAATTGGAGTCATCCCACTCCTGCGACTCGGGCTCAGTCCAGGCCGCTCTTGCGGAGGGCCCTCGCCCGCGATAAATTGCGTCGTTGCCGTCAGAGAAACACACACTGGAGCGTGATCATGGATGTGAGGAATGTCATCGTCATCGGAACCGGCCCTGCGGGACTCACGGCTGCCATCTACGCGGCTCGCGCGGAGCTGAAGCCCTTGGTCATCGAAGGCCTCCAGGCGGGTGGCCAGCTAACCATCACCACCGACGTGGAAAACTTCCCCGGCTTCCCAGAGGGAATCATGGGCCCCGAGCTCATGGATAACATGCGCAAGCAGGCTGAGCGCTTCGGTACGGAGTTTGTCTCCGGCGACGCCAGCAGGGTCGATTTTTCCAAGCGCCCGTTTAAGGTTTGGGTGGGAGACGCTGAGTACCAGGCCAAGACCGTCATCATATCCACAGGCGCCAAAGCGCGCCTCCTCGGCCTCGATAACGAGTTGCGCCTCATGGGTCGCGGCGTCAGTGCCTGCGCCACCTGTGACGGATTCTTCTATAAAGACAAGGAAATCGTGGTCGTGGGCGGCGGCGACTCCGCCATGGAAGAGGCCGTCTTCTTGACGCGATTCGGCAAGCGCGTACGTGTGGTGCATCGACGCGACGAGCTTCGCGCCAGCAAGATCATGCAGGAACGCGCCTTGGCCAACAAAAAGATCGAGTTCGTCTGGAACGCAGCCCCCGTGGACGTTCTCGGCGAAGAGACGGTGACCGGCCTTCGCGTCCGAGACACCAAGACCGACGAGGTCTCGGATATTGAGTGCGACGGTGTTTTCATGGCCATCGGCCACACGCCCAACACGCAGATCTTCGAAGGTCAGATCGATTTGGATGGTAGCGGATACATCAACGCCACCAACACCAAGACCAATGTTGAAGGCGTCTTCGCCTGCGGCGATGTGCAGGACACCGTTTACAAGCAGGCCATCACGGCCGCCGGAAGCGGTTGCCAGGCCGCCCTGGAAGCTGAAAAGCTGCTGGAAGAGGAAGAGTAGCTTCCAGTCACCAGTCACCAGTCAACAGTCACCAGTTTCCACCCTTCCTCGCTATTGGGGGAGGGTGTTTTTCTGGAGACCGGTAGCTGGAGACAGGAGACTTTTTGAACCTTTGTGGATCCGCGACGCATCTAATAGTTGAAATTGACCTTGCCAGCACCTGTGCCCTCTGATTAGCTAACACCATGCTTCTTACAGTTTTCTGGACCATGGACGAGCAGGGGCGAAAGAAGCCCCAGATCGAGGCGACGCTCAGCGAGGCCGAGGCCAAGCTTGTGGAGCGGCTCGCCCAAGGGGACGAATCCGCCCTGCTCGAAGTTCTGGCCGGTCATCGCGATCGAATCTATAACCTCGCTCTGCGCATCACAGGCAGCGTGGAGGATGCGGAAGAGGTTGCACAAGACACCTTCATCCGCATGCTGGACAAGATCGAACAATTTGAGGGCCGATCCACGCTGGGCACTTGGGTCTATCGCATGGGAATGAACTTGGCCCTGATGAAGCGGCGATCTTCCACTCGAAGGCCCGAGCAAAGTTGGGAAGATCCTATGGGGGCCTTCACCGAGGAAGGTCTTCACGCGGCGCCCATTCGCAAATGGCGAGGCTCGGTTCTGGACATCCAGAAAGAGGAGACGGGGCGAGCCGTGCGCGATGCGGTGGAAAAGCTGCCCGACGAGTATCGCATGTTCGTGGTGCTAGCGGATCTCGAGGCGAGACGTCCGCAGCAAATAGCCAACTCTCTCTAGCTCAGTACCCCGTCAGTAAAA
>JACNKJ010000099.1 GCA_014382085.1 bacterium | reverse complement strand
CTCGGCGTGGGAGACCTTCCCGATAGCCGGGATTTCGGCGATGAGGGATGCAACCCCCTGGCTCACGTGGCCGCCGCGGTCGGCGGGCTTCACCTTCCCTGCATGGAGGGAATGGGGCTCGGTCGCATCCAGCCCTTCACGGGTATGAACCCCGAGACCGCCGTCACGGGATTTCATGGGCGAATGGCCGAAAAATCCATGGGCAAAGATTCCACCACTGGACATTGGGAGCTGGCCGGTCTGCAAACGCCCAAGTCCTTCCCGCTTTTTCCCGACGGATTTCCCGAATTACTTCTTCAAGATCTCAGCGAGCGCACCGGCTACGAGTTCATCGGCAATGAGGCGGCCTCGGGCACCGAAATTATTCAGCGTCTGGGCGATCGTCATGTTCGCACGGGCAAGCTTATCGTCTATACCTCCGCCGATTCCGTATTCCAAGTGGCGGCTCATGAAGACATCGTTCCCCTGGAGAAACTCTACGAATTCTGCGAGAAGGCTCGCGACTTGCTTACGGGGGAATACGCCGTAAGCCGCGTGATCGCACGACCCTTCCATGGGGAGCCGGGGAATTACCAGCGCTCGGATGGGCGCCACGATTATTCCTTGTCGCCCCCGGGCCCTACCCTGCTCGACCGACTTTTGGATGGGGGCGTGCCGGTGACCGGAGTCGGCAAGGTCAAGGATCTCTTCGCCGGGCGTGGCTTCTCTTCCCATATGACCAGTCATGGGAATCGCGAAGGTATGAGCGCCTTCCAGAGCCTACTTGGAAAGATACGACCCAAGGCCTTCAATATCGTCAACCTGGTGGATTTCGACATGCTCTGGGGGCATCGCAACGATCCGGCGGGCTACGCCCAGGGCCTGGTCGATTTCGATCGTTGGCTCACGGGCTTCGTGGCCAAGCTGAGCCCCGGCGACATTCTGTTCATCACCGCAGATCATGGAAACGATCCCACCACCCAGGGCACCGATCACAGCCGGGAGTACGTACCGATTTTAGGTTGGGGGCCCGGCATGAAGCGCGGCTTGGATTTGGGCCGACGCGAAAGCTTCGCCGACTTCGCTGAGACCGTGCTGGATTTGTTCGATCTCGCTCCAATGGGGACGGGTGATTCATTCTGGCCCGAATTGAAGGGAGCCTTCAATGGATGACAAGACCCTCGCCGCCAGGGCCAAGGCCGCTATGAAGGGGTCCTACGCGCCCTATTCCAATTTCCACGTGGGTGCCGCCCTGCTCAGCGAAGACGGCGAAATTTTCCAAGGCGCCAATGTCGAAAACATCTCACTGGGTTTGTCCGTCTGCGCCGAGCGGAACGCAGTGGCTACCGCGGTGAACGCCGGCCATCGACGATTCGTGAAGGTGGCCATCGCCAGCGACGGCGATAGTTCCGTTCCTCCCTGCGGCGCATGCAGGCAGGTGCTTCGCGAATTTTGCGAGGATATGGAAGTGCTGCTCGTGGACGCCGACGGCAGTTGGAGAAAATTCCAACTGTCCGATCTCATGCCCGAGGCCTTCGCTCACTTTCCTCAGGAGCCGAAGTCTTGAGCTTCGTTTCCACCATCATCAGCAAGCGCGAGGGCAAGACGCTCAGTGCGAAGGCCATCGCCGATTTCGTGCGAGGTGTGGTCGATGGCAGCCTCCCCGATTACCAGATCAGCGCCCTGCTCATGGCCATCCTGCTGCGCGGCATGGACGCCGACGAGACCCGAGCCCTGACGGTGGCCATGGCCGATTCGGGACGGCGTTATGATTGGTCATCCCTGGGCAAGCCCAGTTCGGACAAGCACAGCACCGGCGGTGTGGGGGACAAGGTATCCCTGATCCTCGCGCCCCTGGCGGCTGCTTGCGGTCTGGCCGTACCCATGCTAAGCGGTCGAGGTCTCGGCTTCACCGGCGGCACTCTGGACAAGTTGGAATCCATCCCGGGGTTCCAAACTCGTCTATCCGCGGCCCGAGCCCGAGAAGTTTTGGACGCGGAAGGTCTGTGTCTTATCGGACAGACCGGCGACTTGGCGCCCGCCGATCGAAAGCTCTACGCTCTACGCGATGTGACGGGTACCGTGGAATCCCTGCCTCTCATCGTCAGCTCCATTCTCAGCAAGAAGTTGGCAGCGGGGCCTGCCTCCTTGGTCATCGATCTCAAAGTAGGCCGCGGCGCCTTCATGCCCGACATGGAGCATGCCCGCGCCCTGGGCGAAGCCCTGCGCGATACCGCGAGTGCTCTGGGATTGCCCTGCACTGTGATCTTCAGTGCTATGGATCACCCCTTGGGATGCACCGTGGGGAATGGTCCCGAAGTTGAGGAGTCGTTGGATTTGCTTCAGGGCAAGGGACCCGAAGATCTGCGCGAACTCACCCTGATTCTCACAGCGGAAATGCTACAGCTTTCGGGATTGGCCGCGGACAAAGAGGCGGGTTACGCCCTGGCCCAAAAGGCCCTGGACGGTGGGAGCGCCCTGGAACGGGTCCTGAGCCTGGTCGCGGCGCAGGAGGGGCGGTTGGATCCCTCGGCGGGGGCGTGGGGGCCGCCCCCCCCCCAGGGCAAACCTGGGCCTGTGGCTGGTCCTGGCGGCTGCCCCCCGGCACCCGCGGCC
>JACNKJ010000011.1 GCA_014382085.1 bacterium | reverse complement strand
GGGACGGGAGGGGGAAGACATGGAGATGGGATTCACGCACATCCACGGGCAGGTGGGGCAGGGCCTGGGCGCCGTCCAGGAGTACGGGAATGCCGCGCTGCTTGGCCTCGGCGATGATTTTGCGCACAGGTTGCAGATTGCCCAAGGCGTTGGACACATGCCCGAGAGTTAGCAGTTTGGTTCGCTCGCTAAAAAGTTCGCCCAGCGAAGAGAGATCCAGCTCACCTTCATCATTCATGCGGATGAAATTCAGCTTGAGTCGTTTTTCCGCGGCTAACATCTGCCAGGGAACCAGATTGGAGTGGTGTTCCATTTCCGTGAGCAGAATCTCATCGCCCTCGCATAGCTGCGATCGACCGAAGCTCTGGGCCACCAGGTTGATGCTCTCGGTGGTGCCGCGTGTGAAGATGATTTCGGCGGTTTCCGAAGCGCCGATGAAGCGACGAACCTTTTCGCGCACTTCTTCGAAGGCCAGGGTGGCACGGGCGCTAAGCTCGTAAACACCCCGATGTATATTGGCGTAGCCCTCTTCCTGGAAACGGCTCATGGCCTCGATCACCTGCCGCGGCTTTTGGGCGCTGGCGGCACTATCCAGGAAAATTAAACGCTTCCCGTGAGCCTCTTGCTTCAGAATGGGAAAGTCATCACGCAGGTTTTGCATGCGCTCGGTATCCAACTTGGGGTTTTCGCTTCGAATGCTCATCCCGTTCTCGTCTCCTAGTATGGAAGGCGCTGGCGCAATTCTTCGCTGAGGCGACTGCGCACAGGCTCCAGATCCATCTTTTCCAGAATCTCTCGGGCGAATGCGAAGGTGAGCATGGCCCGGGCCTGAGTTTCGCCAATGCCGCGGGAACGCAGAAAGAAGACCTGCCTCTCATCGAGTTGGCCCGTGGTGGATCCGTGGCTGCACTTCACGTCGTCGGCGTAGATTTCGAGCATGGGTAGGCTTGTAACTTTGGCGTCCTCTGAGAGCAGAAGATTGCGATTGCTCTGCAGGGCGTCGGTTCTCTGCGCGTCCTGCTCCACGAGGATGAGTCCGCCGAAAACGGCGTCAGCCTTGCCATCGAGAATGCCCTTGTAGAGTTCCTCGGTGCGGCAATCGGGACTCTGATGCTCCACACGAGTTTGATGATCCATGTGCTGCTCGCCGCGGGCGAGATAGAGGCCGTTGAGTGCGCAGAATGCCCCAGGATCGGCGAGCTGAACCTGCGTGCCGCGGCGCAGCTTGGCACCACCCAGGGAGACTTCGTGGCTCTCGTAATGTGCGTCGCGATTCACGTGAACGCCTGCCCATCCGATGTGAGTGCTGGATTCGTTTTCCCGCTGGAGACGGTAGTGATCCAGCTGACTTCCGGATTCACAGTAAACCTCGGTGGCCGCCACGCTGAAGTGGGCCTGTTTATCCAGGCTGGCGTAGGTTTCGAGCACGGAGGCACGCGCGCCCTCTTCCAGACATATAATGTTCCGTGGAAAAACCGCCACGGGATCTGCGCCCATGCTCAGGTGCAGCACGTGCACCGGTCGCGCCAGTTCCATATTCCGCGGCACGCGCAGGCAGAGCCCATCCTGCATAAGGTAGGTGTTGAGAGCCAGGGGCGCGTGCTCGTCCACCTCTACAAGTCCGCCAAGTTTTTGCGGCAGGATTTCCTCATGCAGTGATTCCCGAAGTGAGGCTAGATGCAGCGAATCGGGAATCGTTTTAAGATCGGACAGACCCTCATGAAGGCGTCCGTTGATGAAAATCAACTGATGGGCGTCCAGACCTGGGAACAGGTAGGGAGCCAGTGCATTTTCGTCGATACTCTCGGCTGGGGCGACCTCGTAGGCATAGTCACGCTTGAACACGTCGCCCGATTTGAAGAATCGCCAGTGCTCGTCGCGTCGTGTGGGGAAGCCCATCTCACGGAACCAATCCAATCCGCGTCGGCGCAGTTCACTAAGCCAAGCAGGATCGCCAGGCGATCCGGGATTTATGCTTTCGAGATGAGCCGGCGAGAAGATATGATTCTCCAAAGTTTTCTCCATGCTCTCCGCCTCATGCCTTCTGGGCGCTGTCCGCCCGTTCCACGATCCAGCCATAGCCGTTCTTTTCAAGTTCTATGGCCAGTTCTTTTCCACCCGTCTTGATGATGCGTCCCGCCGAAAGCACGTGCACCACGTCGGGCACGATGTAATCCAGCAAGCGCTGATAGTGGGTGATGACGACCTGCGAGCGCTCGGGCGAACGCAGTGTGTTCACGCCCTTGGCCACGATTTTCAGCGCGTCGATGTCCAAGCCCGAATCGGTTTCGTCCAACACAGCCAGTTTCGGCTCGAGCATGGCCATCTGGAAGGCTTCATTGCGTTTCTTTTCGCCGCCGGAGAAACCAACGTTCAAGGAGCGAATCATCAGCTTCTTGTCCAGGCCGAACTGATCCATTTTGTCCTGGGCCATCTGCATGAAATCCATGGCGTCCAGTTCTTCTTCGCCGCGATGCTTGCGCAGGGCATTGATGGCGGTTCGCAGGAAGTAAAGGTTGCTCACTCCGGGGATTTCCACCGGGTATTGGAAGGCCAGGAAAATGCCCTCGCGCGCGCGTTCCTCGGGAGGCAATTC
>JACNKJ010000012.1 GCA_014382085.1 bacterium | reverse complement strand
GCAAAAGGCGACGCACGTCGCGCACCACGGTGAGGCCACCGAGGCCGGAATCCCAAATGCCGATGGACGCGTCTCGCATTAGTCCTCCAGTGACAGCAGGCCGCCGGTGGAAAGATGTCCACCCAGCGATTCGCGCTGCTTACCACCCACTAAAATACGCATGCGCCTCAGTTCGGGAAAGTTCACGCGCAGGGTGCGGCTGAGGGCCGCCATGGCAACGCGTTCTTCAAGGCTGCCCGCGCGGGACAGGCGCTGTGCGCTGGATTCGCTGAAGTCTAGGGTCAGGGTGCCGTCCGATTCCACGAACACCTGCTCCAGGCCACAGCCCAAAGGGAAAGCGCGGCCATTCACCTCGCGGGGGCCGGCCAGGAGTTCGTTCAGGGCAGCTTCAACTCGAGCAGCGGGATCTTCCAATATTTCCAGGGCTCGCGCTTCTTCCCGCCACTGAAGACTCGTGCTGCCTTCGGCGAAATAGAGCACGCGCACCTGATTGCCGTAGCCCTCCCAGCTTTCGGGCACTTCGGCGGGAGGCTCGGGAGACTCCCCGGCGCAGGCTGCCAACAAGATCAAGGGCATCAGCCAGATAAAGCGCTTCATGGGCGACCCTCCTGCTCCCAGCGTGCAGACTCTCGGGCCAGGGCTTCGGCCAAGGCGCGTAAACGGCGAGCACGTGTAGGCGGATCTTCCCAGGCTGCGCGCTCTATGGCACTATCGAGATTGCCCAGCTCCAGCATGAGCGCGGGCATATCGAGGCCCTGAAGCACAGCACTGTTTTCCCGGCTTATGCCCAACTGTCGCCAGTCGCCCATGGGACGCAGCTCACGCTGGATGTCCAGTCCCAATTCCAAACTGGCGCGACGATGGGCTCCCTGCACAGCCTCCCAAGCCTGCAGACCCTCGCCGCTTTCGGCCCGACCCGGCTCTTCCAGGATGATCTCCATGCCCGTGGGCCCATTTCGGCTTCGCCGGGTCCAGTGCAGGGACAGATAGAGATCGCCGCCAGCCACATTGGCCGCCTGGCTGCGATGACTCATGGCATGTGCCTCGTCGCGCTGACGGGTCCAGACAAGCTGGAAACCCTGTTCCTCCAGGAAGGGTGCGAGCCATTGTGCGGCCTTCAGGGTCCAATCCTTTTCCATTATGCCATCGGGGGTGATGCAACCGCGGTCGACGCCGCCGTGACCCGGATCGAGCATAATGCGAGTAAATCCGCCGGGCAGGGCAGGCGGCGGCACATCTTCCGGTAGCGTTTCGCCCAAGGGCGGCTCGGGCAGGGAAGGCCGCAGAGGCAGGTCGACGGTGAGCACCCAGTTTCGGCCCTCTCCATCACGACGATGGCGAAAATCGCGGATGGGCTGGGAAAGGTGGAAGTCCATGAGAACCGCATCGGCACTCTGGCTAACGCGGAAGGAATCCAGGGGGGAATCCACGGGCAGGCGCGTCCAGGGATAGTCGGCCAAACGCCCGCCGGGGATGCTGGCCTGGAGCCAGCCTTCGCCCAGCTTCTGAACCCTGGGCTCCACCTCGCCGGCGGTGCGAAGAAGCACGCGCAGGCTCTCGCGAGCGTGTACCCATTCGAGGCCCAAAAGATTAGGCGCGCCGGGCCCGGCGATAACGCGCAAGGCGTCCGGATCCAGCTGAAGCGGCAAATCGGGAAACTCAGCCAGGAGCGCCGGCCAAAGATCTAGTGGAAGATAGAAACGCCCGGCCACGATGCGGCAGGGCTCGGCCAACTCGCGGGCGCGGCCGTCGAAGAAGGCATAAGGTAGGCCGTCGGTCAGTTTCACGCGGCGCTCACCGATTCGCAGCAGAACCTTTCGCGTAACCGGATCGAAGTAGCGCGAAGCCTGAAGCATTTGGCTGAGATCCCACAGGTCCATATAGGATAGCGATGATTCCGCGAACTCATAAAGAGGGAACTCGCGGGGCTCGCGGCCCGAACCGGGAGCGAATTCGAGAATCTGCTCGCTGATTTCGGGTCCGGCCTCAAGGGGAGGGAGCTCCGCTTCCTGCGCGGCAACCATGAGGATGGCCAGACAAGCCATCGCTATTGTCATGATCAAGGGTTTCCTCACTCCACGTCCCTTCGCCGTGCCCGGTCGCGCGCCCGATCCGAATCGCGTTTGGCAATGGCCTGGCGTTTGTCGTACTTGGCCTTTCCCCTGGCCAGGCCGATCTCCACCTTCACCCATCCCCTATCGTTGAAATACATGCGCAGGGGAACCAGGGTGAGGCCCTTTTCATCCACCTGACGGCGCAGCTTTCGAAGCTCCCGCAGGGTCATGAGCAGCTTGCGCGGTCGCTCAGGCTCGTGATTCTGGCGATTGCCCATCTCATAAGGGCTGATATGCATGCCGATGAGCCAGAGCTCGTCGCCTCTAAACCTGGCGTAGGATTCCTTAATATTGCCCTTCCCCGAACGCAGACTCTTGACCTCGGTGCCGAGCAGGGCAACGCCTGCCTCGAAGTTATCGAGGATATGGTAGTCGAATCGCGCCTTCCGATTGGCGCAGATCTGTTTCTGCTGCTCACTCATGGGAATTCTCGACTCCCGGCGGGCCACGATCTCGCGGGCGGCGGAATAAGGGACGATCCCGGC
>JACNKJ010000029.1 GCA_014382085.1 bacterium | reverse complement strand
GGGTGCGCCGACGATCTCCGGCCCTATCCGGGTGCCAAGGAGATTGCGGATCCAGTCCGGGACGAGGGCTACTTCGATCACCCCCAAAAGTGTGTGCGCGGAGGCTCCTGGAATTCACCCAATCCCGTCTACGTCAGGTGCAATACTCGATCGGGCCGAGTGCCGGAAGGCGACGACTGGTCCCTGGGCTTTCGCTGCGCGCGATCGATCCCCTGAGGAATGTAGGGTAAATAGCCGAAATATGTCCTCGATTCGGCAATTTAGCCTAAGCCCTTGACAGCTCAGACTGTTTAGGCTATTTTGCCGAACTATGAATGAGTTCGGTCAAAAAGGCGAACAACACTACCTCGCCATTATTGGGGATCTGGAGCGCTCACGTGAGGATCGTGACCGAGCCGCCACCCAGTCACGCCTAGAAGCGGCCCTTAAGACTGTGAACCGAGAATTCGCTAAGTTCCTGGCAGCCCAATTCATTCTTACTCTCGGCGACGAATTCCAAGGTCTTATCAAGATTCCCGGCTATTCCCTATTCCTCATTGATTCCATCCATCGGCAAATGGAAGGTCTACCTATCCGATATGGCCTGGGATGGGGAGGGCTGTCTACCGAACTGAAGGCTGAGGCCATTGGTATGGATGGCCCATGTTTCCACGCGGCGCGTGAGGCGGTACTCCAAGCTAAAGGTGCGGATCGCAGAATCGTGGTGAAGGGATTTGGCGAGGAAAGGGACTTGGCGCTCAACGGCGTATTCGGATTGATGGATGGCATCCGCCGTCGATGGAAGCCGGCTCAGGAAGAGACTGTTAGGTTCATGAGCAGTGAAGAAATGCGACAAAAAGATGTCGCGCAGCTCCGTGGAGTGTCGAATTCAGTCGTGAGCGAAACACTGAAATCGGCTCTGTACAAACAGGTGGCAGAGGCAAACATGTCACTCTGGTATCTGATGAATGATTTTGCGGAAGTAGAGGAATCTTTGACGAGTGGGAAGGTCGGATCATGAATCTTACCATTGCTATCGATGGCATGACCTTGCGCTTCTTCCTTCTTCTGCTGGCCGGGCACATCCTTTCGGACTTCTTCTTCCAAAGCTCCACAATCGCCAGGAACAAAGGGCGAAGCATCAAGTCGCTGCTTCAGCATGGGCTATGGACTTTCGTGGTTCACAGCTTAGTTATATTCCCATTCTGGAGCGGGCTGATCCTAATAAGCATGTTTGCATTGGCCCTGGTGCACATTGGGATCGATTGGCTCAAGCCGCGCATCTATGGCAACGAGGGCAAAAGCCTTCTGGGGTTTTCTTTGGACCAAGGCCTCCATCTTAGCACTTTGATTACCTTGGCTTGGATAGTCTCGAGTGCTGAAATCTTGCACACAGAGCTCTTGTCGGCGGAAAACCTAGACTCCTTCACCCGGGCGATGGTCATCCTGGGGGGATTTGCCTTCAACGGCAAGGGTGGTACCGCCGTTGTGCGTTTGATCTTAGGTCGATTCCCCGATATCGGTGCCTCACTTCGAGAGGCCCGAAGCAGTGCGTACGCAATGGGTTTGATGATCGGCATCCTCGAGCGGTTTATTCTATTTCTGATGGTTCTCATGGGCCACTGGGGGGCTTTAGGCTTTGTGATAGCGGCGAAATCCATCGCTCGATTCAAGGAACTCGATGAAAAGGGCTTCGCCGATTACTACCTTATCGGAACCCTCTCAAGTGTGCTGGTCGCACTCCTCAGTGGAGTGACGGTGAGTTTGCTTCTGGGGCTTCTCTAACGGAAAGAAACAGTTTGAACTTCAAGGATTTTGGACTTAACAGCAAGGTTCTCGCGGGCGTCAACGCCTTGGGCTTCAGTACTCCTACGCCCATTCAAGAAAAATCCATCGGGCCCATCATGGATGGCAACGACGTACTAGGCCTTGCCGCAACGGGTACCGGAAAGACCGCCGCCTTCGTGCTTCCCATGTTGCATCACTTCACGGTGGAGAAGGGCAAGGGCCTGCGCGGCTTGATCATCGCGCCCACGCGGGAGTTGGCTGAGCAGATTTTCCAAGCCATTGAAGATCTCGGGCGAAAGACCAAGGTTAAGGCCATCACGGTTTATGGTGGCACCAAGTACAAGCCTCAGATCAGAGCGCTTGAGGCGGGCGTCGACATTATCGTGGCAACGCCGGGGCGTCTTCCCGATCACATGGATCGTGGAACCATCGATCCTTCGACCTTGGAAATCTTGGTGCTGGACGAAGCCGACCGCATGTTCGACATGGGTTTTCTGCCGGACATTCGGAAGATCCTGGGGCGCCTGCCGGTGGAGCGACAGACTCTGCTATTTTCGGCCACCATGCCTTCAACCATTCGGCGATTGGCAGAGGAAATTCTTTTTGAGCCCGTGAACGTGGAGATCGCGCATTCTAAGCCGGTGGACTCGGTGGCTCACGCGCTCTACCCCGTGAATCCCATGTACAAAACCGAGTTGCTTCTAGAACTGCTTAAGCGCACGAGTACCGAGTCGGTGCTGGTCTTTACCCGAACAAAGGCTGGGGCGGAATTACTCGGACGGGAGATGAAGAAGTCGGGCCTGAGCGTGAACATCTTGCAGGGGGATATGCCTCAGCCCAAGCGCAAGGAAGCCCTCGAAGGTTTTCGCGCAGGCAAAGTGCAGATTCTCGTGGCCACGGACATCGCAGCGCGAGGTCTGGACATCAGCATGGTCAGCCACGTGATCAACTACGACATGCCGCCCACGGTGGATGATTACACGCACCGCATCGGGCGCACCGGCCGTGCCGCCAAAACCGGCGACGCTTTCACCCTGGTTACTCACGAAGATTTGATGGTGGTGAAGGCCATCGAAAAAGTGCTTGGCGAGGAAGTGGAAATTCGTCTGCTCGAAGACTTTCCCTATCCGCCGCCGCCCTGGGCGTCCCTGGGTCGTGGTACATCGAAATCTCCAGGACGCGCTCGCCGGCCAGGTCGCCGCCGCCTATAGCGTGAATAATCATTGACAGTTTATCGAGGCTGAGCGAGCCTAGCGATGGCCTCACAATATAGAGACGTCTATCGAGGCTTCCTCGCAGTACCCAAAAGCTGTACCCACTCAGCCCCTGCGTGTGATTCCGCGCGGGGGTTTGAGTTTAAGGTGCAGGTGTCTGCAAAATTAGAGCCGCACGGGTTTCCGATTACAGGTTGGAATTAGATCGTAGTCCACGATATCTGCCCGGCATTTTCCCCAATTCCAAGAATACTCTCCTCCAATCATGTAGACTCCCCTCGATTGATCTAAAGTATGAAGCCTCTTTTTCATCCAACGAATCATTCTTTGAAGGAAGCGATATGAGTGAAATTACATTTGGCGTTATTGGGACATCAAAAAAAGAGAATGAGCGACGTGTTCCAATTCATCCGGAACATTTGCCGCGCATTCCCGAACTCGTGCGTAAACAACTGATCTTTGAAGAGGGCTACGGATCACGCTTTGGCATTGCAGACTCGGAGATTGCCGACCAGACGGGAGGGGTTGCATCACGCCAAGAATTATTGACCGACATCGGGAATGTCATAATCCCAAAGCCGGTGTTGTCTGATTTAAAAGAACTCCGCGAAGGAGGAATCCTTTGGGGTTGGCCTCATTGTGTACAGCAAAGGGAGATCACACAAACCGCGATCGATCGCAAACAGACGCTTATTGCCTTTGAGGAAATGTTCGTTTGGGGGCCCACGGGACAGATTGGACGGCACACTTTTTACAAGAACAATGAAATGGCGGGTTACTGCGCGGTATTGCATGCCTTGCAGCTAAGAGGAATCGACGGACATTATGGCAAGCAACGCAAAGCGATCATTTTCAGTTTTGGCGCGGTCAGCCGTGGTGCCATTTACGCCCTTAAGGCGCGTGGCTTTAGAGATATCACAATCTGCATTCAACGTGCCGATCACGAGGTTCGTGAAGAGGTGCTGGATTGTCACTATGTCCGAATCCGCGAAGGCAGGGAAGGCGAAGCGCGCATGATGGTGGTAGAGCACGATGGCACTGAGCGGCCCTTGGCTCAACTGATTCGCGAATCAGACATTATTATTAATGGCATTTTTCAGGAACCTGATCATCCGGTGCATTTCGTGACCGAAGAGGAACACTCATCCCTAATGCCGGACTGCCTGATCATTGATGTCAGTTGCGACGAGGGGATGGGCTTCCACTTCGCCAGACCCACGACATTCAAGGAACCAGTGATAAAAATTGGATCAATCGACTACTATGCTGTGGATCATACACCTAGCTATCTCTGGGAAAGTGCGTCGCGATCTGTTTCTGCCGCCCTCATAGTCCACTTACCGACAGTTGTGGGTGGCCGAGCTGGCTGGCAGCAAAATGAAACCATTCGACGGGCCATAGAAATCGATGATGGAGTGATTCAGAAGCCAAACATTCTGTCCTTTCAGAGTCGCCAATCCGGCTATCCTCACTTAGCCATCGAATAGGAATGGTCCCGGTTTGCCTCTTCGTGGATGGCCTTCTCTGATCTAGAGCCAAGGCCGTGTAGCATCGAGTCGGAGCGACCAAGACTTCTTCTCGACTCTTGAGAAACCTGATCCTTGGGGCACTTTGGCATAGTCGTAACGGGCGCTGACCCTGTGAAAAACTCGATGACCTAGTAGCAAGTCAAATCCAAAACCGTATCCACTTGTCGAGCCTTCCACAACCCTCGCAGATCTGTCAAAGGGGGCCTGAAGGCCGAGAGCCGTTGGATTCCAGTAAGGGGCGCTGGATCCCTCTGCCAGGGCGGTGTAGGCGTGTCCCATGCCCTGGGATCGGGGGCATCCGGTGCTAACTGCTGGGCTGATGACGCAATAATGCTCGCGAGTTAAAACTCTGAAAAAAGGCTTGCGTTGAAGAATAGAATCACGAATCGATGTGATTTCATAGATCGAGACATTGCAGGCTCCTGAAGAATCGAAGTCCTCTATCTAGCACAGCTACGATTGATTGGAGCCCAGGGCTTGCCGTGATTCTAGCAAATATTGGAAGGTAGGGTCTCGGCACTATCTTCATTTTATGAAGTGCTCGGGGCTAAGTCGGTGAAAATCCCTTGACACTATTCTTGCAAGAGCGATAGCTTTCGATGGTGAAGCAAAACTATCGAAAGGGATAGTATGGGGAATTGGGATTTCGACGAAAACATTACCTCGCCGGCCCGTCTGTCCATTCTGGCGGCCCTTGCACCTGGTGAATCTCTTAGCTTTACGGACCTGAAGAGGAGAACGGGGCTGGCCGATGGCAACTTGCACGTCCAGACTCGCAAACTCGAGGCTGCGGGCTATGTTGAGATCCAGAAAAGCATGAAGGGCCGGCGTTCATTCACCCAATTCCACCTGACGGAGCTTGGACTTGAGCGGTTAAGGCTTCATGTTCGGAAGTTGCAGTCCATACTGAAGAGCGCGGATGGTGTCATTCGTCCCGTTCTGGCCGGGGAGCGCGAAGACGACTCCCAGGTTTGGTCTTGAAGTCGAGAGGGTGAGATTCGTGCAAGTCGTTATCGGATCAGATCATTCGGGCTTCGAGCTGAAGCAGGTGTTGGCAAAGCACCTGCGATCCCAGGGCCACAATGTGATCGATCTGGGTACTTCATCATCTGAAGCAGTGGACTATCCCGTATTTGCCCGTGCCGTGGCCGAGGCCGTGGCGGGGGGGCAGGGTGAGCGGGGTATCATTATGGACGGTGCCGGTATCGGTTCCTCCATGGCCGCCAACAAGGTGCCCGGAGTGCGCGCGGCTCTGGCCTACGACTTATCCAGCGCCAGAAACAGCCGCGAGCACAATGACGCCAACGTTCTCAGCCTGGGAGCCGGACTGATCGGTCCCGCCCTTGCCAGGCAGATTGTGGATGTATTCCTGGCCACCGATTGCACGGAAGAGCGTCACCTGAGACGCGCGAATATGATCGAAAGCGTGGCAAGCGCTTCGGCCTCCTCCGTCGGGACGGGTGAGAGCCCGGCGGAGGCTGGCCCCCTTGAGATCTGCGAGGCCGATCTGGAGCGCATTGTCGACCGACTTCACAGTCTCTTGGGCGATCGCATGGCTTTGCCCAAAGCGCCCGGAGTGGCCGATCAGCCGGAAACGGCACGCCGGCTCATAGAAATGGGGGCAGGCGCCTTGAGCACCGGTCCCGGGACCGCAGGCAGCATTCCCGAGGACATCGCCCATACCATCGACCACACCATTCTCAAGGCCGACGCGACTCGCGAGCAAGTGGTCGCGCTCTGTGCCGAAGCCAGAGAGCATGGCTTTCGTTCGGTCTGCGTGAACCCCACATGGATCGCCACTGTGGCCAAGGAGCTTGCCGGCTCCCGCGTGCTGGCATGCTCGGTGGTGGGTTTCCCCCTGGGCGCAAACACTCCCGAGCTCAAGGGCCTGGAGGCCCGCCGCGCCATTCGCGACGGAGCCAAGGAAGTGGACATGGTGATCAACGTGGGCGCCCTCAAGAGTGGCGACCATGACCTGGTGCTCAAGGATATCCGCGCGGTCACCGAGGCCAGTCGCGACGGCAGCGCCGTTTGTAAGGTTATCCTGGAAACCGCCATGCTGAACGATGAAGAAAAACGCATCGCCTGTCGCCTGGCGCGTAAAGCTCGCGCCCACTTCGTGAAAACGTCCACCGGATTTGGTCCAGGCGGCGCTACCGCTGAAGACGTGGCCCTAATGGCCGAAGAAGTGCGCTCGGCCGGCATGGAAGTGAAGGCTTCAGGTGGCATACGCAGCTATAGCGATGCCAAACGCATGCTCGAGGCTGGCGCCACACGCATTGGCGCCAGCGCAAGCGTGGCCATCGTGGAAGAAGCCGCCGAACTGACGGTCAGCTAGGAGGAATATGGTCGACCTGAGAGCCTACGTTTTTCTGGACAGTCTCCAGCCGCAATTCGCCAGCTTTCTGGCGACGGTGGCTCAGGGATTCCTGCCCCGTGTGGGACAGGCCAGCCTATTCGTTGAGATCAGCCCGGGCATCGAGATCAACCGGGTCACGGACCTGGCACTCAAGTCAACACGTGTGACGCCGGGCATGCAGATCGTTGAACGGCTTTACGGCATGCTCGAGATCCACTCGGACAGTCAGGCCGACATCCGTGCTGCGGGCCGGGCCATTTTAGAAGGGCTTGAGATTACGGAAGAGTCGCGCATGGCGCCACGGGTTCTATCCAACACCGTGGTGCGGCATCTGGATGACCACCAGACCATGCTCATCAATCGCATGCGACACGGTAATCTGATACTCGCAGGGCAGACTCTCTTCGTTCTTGAATGCGAGCCGGCGGCCTATGCGGCTTTGGCGGCCAATGAGGCTGAGAAGGCTGCGGACATCAACATTTTGGAAGTACGTACTTTCGGCAGTTTTGGACGAGTGTATCTGGGTGGAGAAGAACGCGACATCGCCGTGGCCCAGCCGGCGGCCGTGAAGGCCATCGAAGCGCTGGGCGGACGGGTGATCACGAAAAAGTAGAAGTCCCTTTAAGGAGGAATCATGGCTGATGCCTTGGGCATGATCGAGACCAGAAGCTTTCCCGCAATGGTGGAGGCGGCCGACGCGATGGTGAAAGCCGCACGCGTGGAACTGGTGAGTTACGAAAAAACCGGCGGCGGTTACACAACGGCTGTCATTCGCGGTGACGTAGCTGCGGTGAAAGCCGCCTGCGATGCGGGGCAGACAGCTGCCTCTCGCGTGGGCGAATTGGTGGCCGTGCACATCATCGCGCGTCCGCATACGAACGTGGACTCGGTTGTGCCGCTGGGTCGCCAGGCCGAACCTGCGAAGAAATAATGAATCTCGCAAAGGTTCTGGGAACCGTAGTTGCCACGCGCAAGGAGGAGAGTCTTGAAGGGCTCAAACTCCTCGTGCTCGGAGTCCTCGATACCGATGGGACGACCACCGGTGCAAGCGTGGTGGCGGCCGATGCCGTGGGCGCCGGCGTGGGGGAATTGGTCCTCTACGCCACGGGCTCATCGGCTAGGCAGACACGCGTGACCGATGCGCGTCCCTGTGATGCAGTGGTCATGGCTATCGTGGATAGCTGGGAAATCGAGGGCGAAGAGCGCTACAAAAAGGGCGCGGAGTAAACCATGGCTCCACTAAGCGATCAGCAGGTGGATAGGATCGCCTTGCGTCTGGCCGAGAGGATGGGACGAGAGTCTCCAGTCTCCAGAGGCCAGTCTCCACCAGTGAGTGGGGATTGGACATCGTTCAGCGGCGAAGGCATCTTCGCCGACCTCGACGATGCCGTGGAGGCAGCGCGAATCGCCTTTTCTCGGCTGGGTGATGGAAGCTTGGCCTTGCGCGAGAAGATCATCGCGAAATTGCGAGAGGTCTTTCTGGCCGAAGCGGAATCCCTAGCCCGAGAAGCTTGGGAGGAAACGGGTCTGGGCCGCCTTGAAGACAAGATCCTCAAGAACCGGCTTGTCACCTTGAAGACCCCGGGAGTGGAAGACCTTGCGCCGGCGGCGGCCACAGGCGATGCCGGACTCACCTTGTTCGAACCTGCCCCCTATGGCGTGATTGGTGCCATTACGCCGGTGACCAATCCCACCTCCACCATTATATGCAACGCCATCGGCATGCTGGCTGCCGGCAATGCCGTGGTTTTCAATGTGCATCCCAGCGCGAAACAGGTGTCTATGCGCACCATTCGCCTGCTCAATCGCGCCGTGCTGGAGGCGGGTGGGCCGCCCAATTTGGCCACCGCAGTAAGCGAGCCCAGCATCGAAAGCGCCCAGGCGCTCATGCGTCATACGGGAGTGCGTTTGCTTGTGGTCACCGGTGGCGCGGGAGTCGTGCGCGAGGCCATGAGCAGCGGCAAGCGCGCCATCTGTGCGGGCCCCGGTAATCCGCCCGTGGTGGTGGACGCCACGGCCGATCTAGAAAAAGCGGGTCGGCACATCGTGGCGGGTGCGAGCTTGGACAACAACATCATCTGCGTGGACGAGAAAGAAGTCTTCGTCGTGGATGAAGTCGCCGAAGCCCTGTTGGCTTCCATGAAAGCAGCGGGCGCGTACATTCTTGATGCGGCGGAAACGCGGCGTCTTGAGCGCGAGATCTTCGTGAAAACCAATGGCCCTCGCAAACCGGGAGTGGTGCGCAAGGAACTTATCGGCAAAAACGCCGGGGAAATTCTGGCGCGCATCGGCGTGGGTGTCGACGACAGCTGCCGACTGGCCGTGGCCGAGGTACCGGTGGATCATCCTCTCATCTGGACCGAGCAGATGATGCCTGTGCTTCCCGTGGCCCGCGTGGAATCAGTGGAGCGCGCCATTCAGTTGGCCAAGGAGGCCGAGCACGGTTTCGGACACTCCGCTTCCATGCACTCCCGAGACATCGACGCCTTGAGCCTTATGGCTCGCGAAATTGACACGAGCATATTCGTGAAAAACGGACCCATCTACGCCGGCCTCGGCCAGGGCGGCGAAGGTTACAGCAGCTTCACCATCGCAAGCCCTACAGGCGAAGGCCTTACCGGTCCGCAGAGTTTTAGCCGCCGCCGTCGTTGCGTACTCGTTGATCATTTCAGGATCGTTTAATGGAACGCCATCCCGCCCTTGCGCTTCTAGAATTCGACAGCGTAGCCGCGGGGATCGCCGCCGCCGACGCCATGACCAAGCAAGCGCCGATCGCGCTGCTTCGATGCGGCACGGTGCATCCCGGTCGCTATCTGGTGCTCCTGGGTGGCTCGGTGGCTAGTGTTCAAGAAGCTCATGCACTGGGTATCCAATTCGAGCTTATTGCCGAAGAAGTGCTTTTGCCTGATGTACACGAACAGGTTTACAAGGCGGCTCTGGGATCGCGACACAAACTTGAAGCCGATGCCCTGGGCGTGCTCGAAACCACACGGGCACCGGCCATCCTGCGCGCATCGGACGCCGCGGTGAAGGGCGCCTATGTTGAAATTGCCGAGATCCGTTTCAGTGACGATCTTGGCGGTCGTGCATTCGCCTTTTTCGACGGTCCCCTTCATGAAGTGGAGGCTGCCCTGGAAATCGGACGTGCGCGCCTGAGAAGTGAACAAGTGGTAGCTTGTCGCTTACTGCCCCGCCTCGATGGCAATCTGCGCCAGTTACTTATCCAGGCCACGCGTTTTGGCGAAGTAGAAGGCCTTCAGCCCGAGGGCGCCGAGGAGGGTCATGTTTCTGGGTAAGGTCATCGGCACACTGGTTCCGGCCATTGTTTATGAGGGCCTCGAGGGGGTGCCCATGCTTTGGGTTCAGCCCCTGAACAAGCAGGGTCAAGATGATGGCCCGCCCTTCGTTTGCGCCGACGGAACGCGTATGGCCGGGCCAGGCGAGATGATTTACTGGGAAGCCAGTCGCGAGGCGGCGCTCACCTTGGATCCCTTTTTCGTTCCAGTAGATCATGCGGTGGTGGGAATCGTGGATGGCATGCAGTTGGACGAGGAGGGCGCATGATTCTGGGTCGTGTCGCCGGGCGCATCTATTCGACGATTCATCATTCGGTGGTGAGTGGGCAGAAGTTATTGATCATCGACAAGCTGAATTCCGCGGGTGAGCGAACCGGGGGCTACCTCATCGCCATGGATTCGGTGGGGGCGGGTCCGGGGGAAACCGTGCTGGTTCTCGACGAAGGCAACGGCGCCAGGCAAATTCTGGAAGACAAAAGCGCACCGGTGAGATCCTTGGTCGTGGGAATCGTAGATGGAGTTCATGTACCATGAAAAAAACCTTGGGTGTTCTCGCGCTACTGTTACTGGTGGCCTGCGATCGTGGAACAGGTGATAGGGGAAAGGTCTACCTTCCTCAATTCTCTTTGCCCTATGGTCAAAGCAAGGTCCTGATTTATTCCTACCCTGATCTCGAATATCTAGGAGAAGTTGAGTCTGGAACCTTGGGCATGCACGCGAGGATGCGCCCCGGCAGCGATGAACTCTGGGTGAGTTGCGAAGGAAGCCGGGAAATCTACGTTATCGATACGGAGAGCGACGCGCTTCGCAAAAGAATTCCTTTGGGGCTTGCCGCGCAAGGCGGTGCCTTCACGCCCGACGGCTCGATCTTTGTGGTGGCCCACGGTGCGCAAATCGCCAAGCGGAAGGGCTCAGATCAAGCCTCCATAGTCGATGCAGCTTTACAAGAAATTCTTGTCACTTTGGACGTGGGTGAAAATCCTTTGGACGTGGCGATCTCACCCGATGGTCGTGAAGCTTATGTGGCTAACAACGACGGTCACACCATTACTAGAATAGATATCGTCGAGCGAGTCGTAGTGGATACTATGGAGACTGGGCCGGGACCTTACTCCCTAACCGTGGATCCAATCAAAAATGTATTGCTTGCGGCCTGTCGGGGAGTCGACGAGAGCAGCCCCGGGATGGTCTATTGGCATCAGCTTCCCAGCCTGAAATGGATCTCGAAGTACCACTCGGAAATGCACCCTGTACAAGCCTTCCTGAATTCGGAGGAGAGCCTACTCGTCGAATCTGCAACGGAAGCGGGAGGCCAAATCCAGGTTTTCGCTGACTTGGATGCGGACCCGGAGTTGCTCATGCAATTCAATGAGAAACCCAGCCTCGGGCAATTGTCTCCATCCGGTCGGTGGCTTCTCATCACCCTCGGTGCAGATGAGCTGGTTTGTATCGATATGGAATCGAAGCAAATCTGTGAGCGAAGATCTTTGCCCGACGGAAGCCGTGGTTTCTTCGTCATGGATTTGGAGCTTGATTGATCCGCTGAGAGTGTCAGCTCTAATCCAGGATGAATCCCAAATTCTCGGCGAGTGCCAAGTCCAACTCGCCTAGTTCCTCCGTGAAAAAGTGATCTGCCCCCTCGATCCAGACCAGCCTCTTGGGGTCGGCAAGTCGCTGAAATTCCTCGTCCAGGCGACCGGGGTCGCAGTATTCATCTTGGGATCCATGGATGAGGAGCTTGGGCTTGGTGCAGGGCCGGAGCCAATCCATGTCGCCCCAGCCTGCGGGCGTGCCCACGGCCAGCATGGCCCGGATGCGGTCGTCTTCCCCGCCTACCTTCAAGGTAAGCCAGGCGCCGAAGCTGAAGCCTGCCAGATATAGCCGCCCGCCGGGCAGTTCAGAAGCGAGGAAATCCAGAGCGCAGCGAAGGTCATTCTGCTCGCCCTGCCCGTCGTCATAATCGCCCTGGCTCAGGCCCACCCCGCGAAAATTCAGGCGCAATGTGTTCAGTCCGGCCTCGCCCAGGGCCTTGGCCATGGCGAAAACCACCTTGTTATTCATATTGCCGCCATAGAGTGGATGCGGATGCAGAATCAACACAGCTTCGCCGCGCTGGCCGCCGTCTCGATAGAGACCTTCGAGGCGGCCGGCGGGGCCTTCGAGCATCAATTGTGTTTCAGGCTTCATGGTCGATTCCTCCGCAATCCCACATAGAATGCGATGCATCGGAAGTCCGTGCAAGGCGTCTTGGAAGATCTCCATTTCATCGGACTAATTCAGGAATGAATCATTGGAAAACCCTTGCAAAGGAAGTAAATGATCACTAGCCTGTCCTCCGTTACCGGCCCATTTCGAGGCCGGATTCGTCTCATTCATCGCTTTGCCCGGAGGCAAGCAGCATGCTCACCCAGTATGCGAGCGTCCTGTTCTTCGCTGTGTTCACCTTCATCTTTGTTTTAGGTGTGCTCATCCTCGCCAAGGTGTTGGGTCCCGCCCGAGGGAAATCTGAGGCAAAACTCCAATCCTACGAATGCGGCGAACCCCCCCAGGGACTTTCCTGGCTCCAATTCAACCACC
>JACNKJ010000150.1 GCA_014382085.1 bacterium | reverse complement strand
CCCACCACCGCGTCCCAATTGCCATCGAGCTTCGCAAGGTCTCCATCGCGATCGCCATGAATGTGCTCGGCCTCGGAAAAAAGATCGGCGCCAGTCTTTCCACGATGAAACAACGTGAGCTTATGTTTGCGGGCCAAGGCAACTTCGACGAAGGCTCGCCCCACGAAATGCGTACCGCCCAGAACGAGTATCTTCATCTTTCTCGGCACTCCTTGTGGCGGAAGCAGTCGGTGGTATGATCGTTCACCATGCCCACGGCCTGCATGAAGGCATAGATGATGGTCGGCCCCACAAAATTGAAGCCGCGCTTCTTCAGGTCTTTGCTGATGGCGCGGGACAGGTCGGTTTCCGTGGGTATTTCCCCAAGTGATTTCCAGCGATTTTGAATGGGTTTTCCATCCACCCAGGCCCAGATGTAAGCGTCGAAACTGCCGAACTCTTTTTGCACTTTCAAAAAGGCCTTGGCGTTGCGTCGAGCGGAATGAACCTTTAGGCGGTTGCGAACAATACCCGGATCGAGCAGCAACTTCTCCAATTTCACATCGGTAAAACGCGCCACCTTGACCGGATCGAAACTGGCGAAGGCTTTCCGGTAATTCTCACGCTTGTTCAAAATGGTCGACCAACTCAAGCCGGCCTGCGCTCCCTCGAGAATCAGAAACTCAAAAAGTAGATGTTCATCATGAAGCGGAAGGCCCCACTCGAGATCATGGTACTCCCGATACAGACCGTTGCCGGCCCAGACACATCGCTTCATGCCAGGTAATCCTCTCGCACAGGATGGAATACGTCGATGATTCGGCAATCGCTTAAGGCGCGGCCACTGTGCGAAACACCACCGGGTATTAGGGCCACGGAACCCGGCTCCACTTGTCGCGCTTGGCCATCAATGACCAGCTCGAAGCGCCCCTCAATAAGATTCACTACCTGCTCGTGGGGATGGGAGTGCTCGGGGATTTTCGCGCCCTCGTCCACACGCCAATAGGCCAGAGTCATGTTCTCACTGTGTACGAAGCGCACGTGAAATCCGGGGATGATCTCGCGCTCTTCAATTTCATTCAGTTCGATCCAGGACATCAGCACTCCTAGTAGAGAAGGGACAAGCTTACATAGGCTTGAAACGCGAAACCAATGGCGAAAAGTAGAAAGCCGATTACGCCGGCGGTGCCTCTCTCTGTTTTTCGCACCAGCAAACGAAAAAGCTTCGGTGCAAAATCGTTGAGCAGGCCGATGCTGAGAATGATCACCAATGCTTCACGGAAATGCAGCACGGGATACCTGCGCGAGAAGAAGATGACCGCCATGACCAACAGCACCATGACCGCGAAAGAATACCAACGATATCTTTCCAACTTGTCGGCCAAGGCAAGAAGATTGTCTTTACCAATAGCTTCGGCAGAAAGAAGGAAGGCACCGGCCAACTCGAGGTACAGTCCTAGAAAAGTTAAGAAGTACATGCTCACTCATAAAGGCTGAAGGGTGGATACTTGTCGGTCACCATCAATACCGAGTAGGCAAAGACCCTTAGACCCCAGCGCAGAAGGCCTAGCACGAAATCAAAAAGACCGCGGGGATAGTTCCCTGTGAACAGGATGGCCACCCAAGCGAAGAAGACCGCCACGACCAGAAGGATACTAAGTAGGCCCAGCACCAGGACATGGGGAATGACGAGGAACCACTTCACGAGAGGCATCCATCGTGTGAGATCATTCTCCACATCGGGATACTCCATTTTAATGTGAACGGCTTGCTCTTCGTCGGTGGAGGGATATTCGTCACGTAACAGAAACAGATAGGACATGACCCGCAGACTGAAGGCCGTGAGCTGCTTATTCCAATCGAACCACCACCGTGGATACTTCCCACGGAAGAGAATCATCAGCAATACGGCGACCACTACGAAACCGACCCTCACGATTTCCTTGTAGTGCGCATGGCCTTCGACAATTTCCTGTGTTTCCCTTTCGCCCACGAGCAGCGAGAGAATGATCGCGATGGGAATGATGATGATGATTCGAAAGAATACCGACAGCCGGTCAGACCGTTCGGGATAGTCAACGCTCAGGCCTACGGGATAAACGTCATTGTTCTCCGGCACGATAACCTCCGAGAGCGGCTTGGCCGTCTCTGTTACTTACGTTTTTTTCGTTTTGGCGCTTTACGAGCGATTGCCAGCGATTCGGCGGCCCAGATTAGAAGTTGCCCGGGATCTTCCAGAACATCGATGGGCACCTCGTAATACTGCATGGACTTACCATCTTCAAAGGGCGAAAAAGGTTTCATGCCCCGCTCTTCGAACATGGCACGGTTTCCGTCGTCCACCTTGAACCAGATGGCTTCCTTGGCGACGATGGCAAAGAAGGAATCGTCGCAGTAGAGTCCATACTCGCCGAACATCTTTCGACTGCGCAGTTCACCCAGGCCTTCCAACTGATCCAGAACGAAATCTTTGAAGTCTTCGCTGCTGGCCATATTATGTTCTCAAATAGGACGCACCATTCACGTCGAGAATCGCTCCGGTCATGTAAGCGGGCGCGTCGGCCGCCAAGAAGATCACGACCTTGGCGATCTCTTCCGGTGTCGCCACACGATTCAAACGACTTTGTGCGCGAACAGCGTCCCCCTCCGA
>JACNKJ010000133.1 GCA_014382085.1 bacterium | reverse complement strand
TAGGAGAGGGCTATGCGCTCAATGCTCAGATTCAGCAGCTTCTTGCTGATACTTGCCGCGGGGTTGATTCCCCTGACGGCCTCGGCTGACTGTTTCATTTCCGGACAAAGTACGGCCGAGCTCAACACAGAATATCCCGAGCTGGGCACTTGGAAATACACCATCGAACTCGTTTGGGACAGCGGGGACAATCATGGCCTTAGTCATATCGACCTGCTGCTGGGCTTCGCTGGCCACAGCTGTGAATGCGACGAGTTTGCCTTCGGATTCTCTGATCCTGTCGGCCTGAGCAGCGGTTGGGGTGAGGATGATCGAGACGACGAGGAGCCCTGCGAGGTTAGTTACGAAGGTGAATTCGAATGCCATGGTGATCCGAGTCTTCCCAACGTCGAAGAGCCCATCATAAAATTCGAGCCCGATGGCGATGATTGCGAGCCGGGTCCCATCGGCAGCGGCATCTTTGTCTTCTATTCGAATTGGGAGCCCGAACCCGTGGAGACCCCCAACGAATGGCTGGTTTTCAAGGCTGCAGGAAACAAATGTAGCGGTCCCTTAACAGGAGAACTTCCAGTTCTTGGTTGCGAGACGGTTGCCACGAATCCCGCCTCCTGGACGGATTTGAAACTGCGCTACTAAACGCCAATTCAAAGTCGTGATTGAATTCGAGCGAGGGCCCGGGCCAGGGCCCTCTTCTTATTTCGCATAAACATGATTTACCTGCCCGATATGTGTTGAATTGTGCTAAACTGCTCAGATCGCCTATGAGCACACGCTTCCCAACGCGGCCCATCATGCTCGGGTGATCCTTCTCGCAATCGGGAGGTCAACATGAGAAGGCGTGCTTGGAGTCTCAGCACTTTCATCGTTTTACTGGCGCTTCTCATCGCCATACCAGCGGCGGCGCGCAATCCCATCAAGAACGCATTTCTCGATGCCTACCCAGCTGCGGATAACACGGTGCTCACCGATGTCCCCAGTAGCAGTGGCCATTGCGGCGCCTGCCACTTCGATTTCGATGGCGGTGGAGCGCGTAATCCCTACGGCTTGGCCATCGAAATAGCCATCAACGGGGGCCTGAGTAATCTACAGGCGGTTCTGGCGGTTGAAAACGAAGATTCTGACAATGACGGCTTCAGCAACCTGATTGAGATTACCGACACGGTGAACTTCGGCAATACGCCCACCTTTCCCGGATTGACTTCGGGCAATGTCAACAATGCCCACAATGTTAACCTCGCCGAGCTTCTGGATTTCTTGACGCCCTCGGGGGGATCAGATATTACGCCCCCCAGTGTCCTGGTGGTCGGTCCCAATGGGGGAGAGAGTTACGGCGCAACGACTACGCAATCCGTGAGCTGGACGGCCACAGACGCTAGCGGCATCGCTTCGGTGGACCTCTACCTCTCCGATGAAAGTGGCGAGGGCTACAAACCTGTCGCCAAGGGTCTATCCAATAGCGGTAGCTATGATTGGTTCGTGCAGAACCGTCCCGGTCTGAACAATCGTTTGAAAGTAGTTGCTCGCGATGGTGCGGGTAACTATGGCGACGACGAAAGTGACGCGGACTTCACCATCGATCCTCTCGTGGGTGGAGTCGTGCCTACTACGATGCGTGATTTCGATCTTCCGGGGACACAGCCCTTCGATGGGGCGATCCTCGAAGATCCCAGCACCACCTGCATTACCTGTCATGGCGGCTATGATGAAACAGCGGAACCCTGGCACACCTGGCAGGGCAGCATGATGGCCCATGCCCAGCGTGATCCGCACTTCCTGGCCACCATGGTCATCGCCGAGCAGGATGCGCCTGCATCCGGCGACCTTTGCCTGCGCTGCCACACTCCCGGTGGCTGGCAGGAGGGCCGTAGTTTTGACACGAGTGGTGGAATGATCACCGCGGTGGATCGCCAAGGTGTGCAGTGCGACTTCTGTCACCGCATGGTGGATCCGGTTTACGTGGAGGGTGTGAATCCAATCGAGGATCTTCCCATTCTCGACGAGCTCGACGACCTTCCCCCGGGTCACTTCAACGGAATGTTCATCAATGATCCTGCACCGGTGAAGCGTGGACCCTACCCGGATGTGGACGCGAGCCATCAGTTCCTGGATTCGGCCTTCCATCGCACGTCGCTGCTTTGCGGCACTTGCCACGACGTGAGTAATCCCGCATTCGAATTGGGATCGAATCCCAACGAATATGTTCCGGGAAACTTCGATGAAGAACATCCCGACGCTGATCTGCGCAACATGTTCCCGGTGGAACGCACCTACAGCGAATGGACGCAAAGCGAATACGCCAGCACCGGTGTTTACGCACCTCAGTTTGCGGGCAACAAACCTGACGGCATCGTATCCAGTTGTCTCGATTGTCACATGCGCGACGGATCTGGCCGCGGCGCCGATTCAGGCCCTGTGCGAAGCGACCTGGGAATGCACGACCTGACCGGCGGCAACTATTGGGTTCCGGATATCATCGAGACCTTCTTCCCTGGAGAAACCGATGCAGCCGCCTTGGCGGATGGGAAACAGCGTGTCATCGACTTGCTCCAGTTGTCGGCCACCTTGGAACTCATCGATACGAGTAGCGGTGCTCCTTCGCTGCAGGTAAAAGTGACCAATGAGACCGGCCACAAGCTTCCTTCTGGATATCCCGAAGGTCGTCGCATGTGGATCAATGTGAAGGCATACGATGAGAGCATGGCCTTGATCTATGAGTCAGCCGCCTACGACTTTGACACTGCCGATCTCAGTCACGACGAGGACGCCAAGATTTACGAGATCAAGCCGGGCACATCTTACCGTCTTGCCAACCTGCTTGGCGGAGAACCGGGTCCCTCCTTCCACTTCGTACTCAACGATACGATTTGGTCGGACAACCGCATTCCTCCACGCGGTTTCACCAACGCCAATTTCCAGGCCGTTCAATCGCCGGTGGTGAATTACAGTTACGCCGATGGGCAGTACTGGGATGAGACCGACTACGCATTGCCGGGCAATGCGAGCAGCGCCCAGGTGACCTTGTACTATCAGTCCACTTCGAAGGAATACGTGGAGTTCCTTCGCGACGGCAACACCACCAACACTCTTGGGCAAGAGCTCTACGACGCGTGGTTGGCGCAGGGTATGGCCGCGCCGGTGGCTATGGCCACGGCGAGCATTGATCTGGTCTTGACCGATGGTCCCGGAGAAGCACCCGCATATCGAAATCACCTGGGTCAGAATTTGCCGAATCCCTTTAATCCGAACACAATGATCGCATTCGGCATGGCCAAGGCTGGTCGAGTCCGTGTGACCATTTTCGATTCATCCGGTCGCCAGGTGATTGTATTGCTGGATGAACATCGGAATGTGGGCGAGTACGAACTTCAATGGAACGGGCGTGATGATTCAGGCCGGGTGATTTCCTCGGGGCTCTATCTCTACCAGTTGGATGTTCCCGGATATACAGCGACCCGGAAAATGTTGATGCTGAAATAGGCCTAGAGCCGAAACGTCAATGCACTTAACTTGGAACTGCATCAGGACGAGGAGCCATAGCTCCTCGTCCTGATGTAGTTTTGTCCGCTACGCGATCTCGATGGTGGCCGTGTTCGCCATTCTCGTGCGCCGGGGCAGGGCGGGGGCGAGAATGGCGAGAGTTCTTTCAGCAGCCGCGCGGTAGGTGGTGAGCTTCCCACCGTAGATGCTGACCAATCTCGGAAGAGGTGAGCCTTCCCTGTGAAGAATGACTTCTCTCGGTCTGCGGAAGGCGCTGCTGTCTGCGCGCGGAAGCACCCGCAGGCCGGCGAAAGCGGCAACAATGTCTCTCCTTCCAGCCGCCTTGTTTGGAAAAATCCGCGCAAAGGCCGCGAGAAGGTACTCGATCTCGGCATCCAGGGGAAAAGTGGCCGCAGGATCGCTCGACCAGGGCGTTTCCGTACTGCCGACCAGAATGTTTCCTCGCCAGGGCATGGCGAATACGGCCCGTCCGTCGGGAGCCTCGACATAGTAGATGCCCCGATCGAGATTTCCGGGAAGAACCAGGTGTGTGCCCTGCACGAGATCCATGGGCAAGGATTCTCCTCCATTTTCCACTTTGCTCAATAGTGAACCCGCCCAAGGCCCTGAGGCGTTGATCAAGGTTCTCGCTCGTACTTCATGCTCGACGTCTGCATCCATGAATCGGATGAGGACGCCATCCCTCTCGAGTTGGGCCTGCTTGAAAGGAGTGGAAGTGCGCAGGCTGGCACCAAAGGAGATGGCGGAATCCATGACGGCCTTGGTGAGCGCAGCGTCGTCGGTTTGGGCGTCAAAGTACCTATAGACCGCGCGCAGCTTGTCGGTGAGAAGGCCGTCGAGCAAACCCCACTGAGTGCGGGGGAGGGTGCTGAAGCGGTTGTTCTCATGCAAGCCTCCCAGAGCGGCGTAAAGGGAGAGGCCGAGGCGAACTTTCCAGGGCGGTCGAGAGGATTCTTCGTAGACCGGAACATGGAAGGGAAGGAGCTTAACGAGACTCGGAGCAATTCGAAGCAGGATCTCACGCTCTCGGAGGCTTTCTCGCACAAGCCCGAACTGCGCGGTTTCCAGGTAGCGAAGTCCCCCGTGGATAAGTTTGCTTGATCGGCTGGAACTTCCCTGGGCGAGGTTGGGATACTGCTCGAGGATTAGAACTGAATGGCCCGCCGCCGCGGCGGCTTGTGCGCATCCCGCACCATGAACACCACCGCCAATTACGAGCACATCGAAGTCATAGCTCAAGTCCAATCCTCCAGGGTGGGATTCCCCCGAAGCTCTCCAATGCGATTCGTCTCGATGTATCCGAAGCCACGTTGGGCCAAATCGATGGCGGTCTGAGCATCGTCGATACTGTAGACCGCCCAGTCCCAGGGCCCGGGCCAGAGGGGCGCATCTGAAGATAGTTTTTTGCGGTCCACAAAGAGGAATTCGGGAGAATTGTTTTTCACCCATTCGCTGGCGGTATCACTCCACTCCTCAAGAATCCATCCAACTCGCGCCCGTTCATTCACCGCCTCCAGAATTTCGATGTTGAAGGAAATAATCACGCAACGATTGATAATCGGAGTGAGATCTCTAAGAACGCTGCGCACGAAAACTTCCGCCGGATGCTGCCTCAACACCTGAGGTTTGAGCTCTACGAACGCCTGCAGCGAAGGAATCGATAAGAGAAACTCCACAGCTTGCTTCAGTGATGGGATGGTCTCGTCGGCGAATGTTTCGCCGAAGCGCCCAGGTTCGCCGCAGGACATTTTGGTGAGTTCCCTCAAGGTTCGATCGCTGGCTAAGCCGGATTTTCCCGAACAACGAAGTAGATCTTCATCATGGTGAAGGAAGGGCTTTGCGTCGGCCGATAACTGCACGTCGACTTCCACGAAACGTGCGGAATGTTCTCGGGCAGATCTCAAGGACGCCATGGAGTTTTCAGGAAACCTGTGGGGATGGCCTCGATGGGCCACGAGAGTTGGCATAGATCACTCCGGGTGGTGGCCTCTCCATCCCATGACGGATAGCGCCTCCTGCCAACATCATTGCCGGGTGGGAAAAAGCTCTAATCTTCTCGACGCAGCTGTAGCCAGCGTCTTTCCAGATCCTTGACGATCTCCCGATAGGCTTCCGGAGGTGAAAACTCCTCGTTCTTGAAAACACCCGGGAAGAAGAGACCGTAGGCATGGCCATCGCGCCGGCGGACCTCGGCTTCAAGGCTGACCGAATTCCCTTCGTATGACATACTTAACTTGCCCTTGCCGCCCAGGCAGAGATCGGGATCGCCATCCTTGTCGAACTCTACCTTCATGCCACCGAAACTAACGTCGCGAGGTTCGGGAGTATAAACATCTCCCTTTGCGCAATGGAGCTTCACATCAAAACCGGGAATCCCAGTTGTTGGAACGCGGAAGGTCCAGCGCACCTGCGACACCGCGATCTGCTCTGGAAGACGAAGGAAAAGGCGCTGGCTGTGTTTGTCTCGCCCAGGGTGGCTTTCTCGTACCAGGGAAATAAATGCGTGGGCTTTACCTTCCCGGAAGTAAGAAACCATGCAAGTGGAGAGGGGAAAGAATTGGATTTCTTCGGGAGCATAGGTTTCAAAGATCACCGAACTATTGCTTACACGAGCGAATTTTCCCTGACAGATAAGATTACTATCGGCTTGGATAATGCCGACACCCACCTGCTTGGAGCAGCACTCCTGCAGAGTGTTTGTGAGGTCGTTGACCTCGTCCTGAAACTCGGTTCGGCTAGGCGCCGGCTTCTCAGTTTTCTCTTTGTTTTCACCACCGGTTTTCCAGAAGGACATGGTTCACCTCCGTAGGGGGTCCAAACTGATTGAGATCATTTTCTATATGGTCTATCGGCCAATTGGGGCTTGAACTTGATTCATAGCCAATATTAATGGGATTTCTTTTGAAATTTAGGCGAATAGTAACCTGCCCCTTGGGGGGAGTTGGGATAAGGTGGATTCATGAAAAGTATTCATACATCATGCCTTCACACTGCCATCAATTGTGTGGCACTCAGACCCTGCGAGGCTAAACTGGTTCACCCCATTGTGTAGGAGCCTTCTTGAAGTTCGAAGAGAACTTGATCCCTGCCCGATTGGTCAATCGCGAAAAGCGATTCCTGGTGCATTTGCGCCTGGAAGATGGTCGTCCCGTGATCGCCCACACCAATAACACCGGAACCATGCGCGGCTGCAATGAAGCGGGAAGTCGGGTGTGGATCAGTCCCGCCGATTTTCCCCATCGCAAACTCAAGTGGACCCACGAGTTGGTGGAAACCACCGGGGGGATACTTGTGGGGATCAACACGGCACGGGCACAACGCATCGCCGAAGAGGCCATTGAGCTAGGACGCATTCCCGAATTGGCCGGTTTTGAAAACATGGGTCGCGAGAAAGTGTCTTCACCGGGATCGCGGATCGATCTGTTGCTCGAAGGTCATGGGAAGCGTGTTTGGGTTGAGGTGAAGAACGTCACCCTCGTGGAAAACGCCCACGCGCGATTTCCCGATGCGGTGAGTGCGCGCGGGCTCAAGCATCTTCGTGAACTGGAGCGGTTATATAAGGCCGGTGATCGGGCTGCCATGCTCTTCGTTGTTCAGCGAGCCGACGCGAAAAGCTTTGGTCCCGCCGATGACATCGACCCCGAATATGCAGAGGGTCTTCGCCACGCGATCCAAGCCGGAGTCGAGGTTTACGCCTATGCCGCCGAAGTGAGTCTCGAGGAAAGCACTTTGAATCGAAAACTGCCCTTGAAGCTTTGAGAATGTCGCCTTGATGTTCACGCTTAATCATGGCATTCTTCGAACGCCCCTCCCAACAGGAGTCCGCCATGTCCCTGCTTGAACTCCGCGTCAACGGTCGAGTTCATTCCATCGACCGGGATCCCGACACACCTCTTCTCTGGATACTTCGAGACCAATTCAATCTCACCGCCGCCAAGTACGGTTGCGGCATCGGTGAATGCGGAGCTTGCACCGTGCTCATGGATGGGGTGGCGGTGAGGTCCTGCATGACCAGCGTGAGCGAAGCGGTTGGGGCGAAGATCCTCACTCTTGAAGGACTCTTCGCGGTAGAGGGTCACCCTCTCAGGCGCGCCTGGCTGGGCGAGGAAGTTTCCCAGTGCGGTTTTTGTCAACCTGGACAAATCATGAACGCAGCTGAACTTCTCGGACGCGTGGCGGACCCAAGTACTTCGGATGTGCGCGCCGCCATGAGCGGAAACATCTGCAGGTGCGGAAGCTATCCGCGCATCGAAAAAGCGATTCTTCGCGCGGCGAAGGAGATGCGCCATGAGTAGCGGAACCACTTTGAGTCGCCGCGATTTTCTGAAAGGTCTCGGCGCTGGCGGTGCGGCCCTTGTGCTGGGCTTTCGCATGGCGCTGCCCGGAGAGGCCTTAGCCGAAGGTCTGATTTTCGAACCCAACGCGAACATCGTCATCGATGCTTCCGGTGCGGTGAAACTCTGGATTCCCTGGCAGGAGATCGGGCAGGGATCCCTCACGGCCATCTCCATGCTGCTGGCCGAGGAGTTGGAAGCAGATTGGAATTCCATCGAAATGCAGATGGCCCCCGCGCTGCGTAAGTTCGGTCGCATGAGCACCGGCGGCAGCCGCAGTGTTCGCGAAAGCTGGGAGCCCTTGCGAAAAGCGGGAGCCGGCGCCCGCGAGATGCTCGTCGCCGCCGCCGCTGCAAAGTGGAATGTGGACCCTTCCGAGTGCAGGGCCCGCAGCGGCAAGGTGCTTCACAAGTCGAGTGGACGTGTTCTCGGCTACGGCGAATTGGTGGAGGATGCCTCCAAGCTGGAAGAACCCGAATCGCCAAAGCTTAAAACCGCCGACGAGTTTCGAATCATCGGGCGATCGATTCCGCGCGTAGATTCTCCGGACAAGGTGGACGGTAAAACCATCTATGGTTTTGATCTGAAACACGAGAACATGCTCACGGCAACTTTGTTGGGCTCGCCATTTCTAGGCGGCAAGCTCCTTAGTTTCGACGACAGCGCCGCTCGTGCAATTCCCGGCGTGCAGGATGTCATGGAGCTGGAAGGCGATATCGCCGTCTTGGCCGATGACAGCTGGGCCGCCTTGCGCGGACGCGACGCGATAAAAGCCGAGTGGGAGCCCGGTAAAGGATCGGACTTCGACAGCGAAGTTTTCCGCGTTGAAATTCGCGATCTCACTTCGGGTCCCGGTACCGAGGCTCGGCATGATGGCGATGCCCCAAGCGCACTCATGTCGGCAACTCGCACCGTTGAGGCGCTCTACGAGTTGCCCTTCCTGTCCCACGCGCCCATGGAAACCATGAACGCCACGGCCAGCTACACCGAGGGCTCGCTGAATGTGGAGGTTCCCACCCAGGGTCCGAGTTGGTGCAGATCCATGGCGGAACGAGCTGCCAGGTTGCATTCATCGAAAATCCATCTAAGGCCCATGCTCGCCGGCGGTGGTTTCGGCCGGCGCCTTTGGCCCGACTATGTGGATGCTCCAGTACGCCTCACGCGAAAACTCAAACGTCCTGTGAAGGTAATCTGGCCCCGCGAAGTTGACTTCGCCTGGGACTACTTCCGTCCCGCCAGCGCTCATCGCATGCGCGCTGGCCTCGATGAAAATGGCAAGCTTATCGCCTGGGCTCACACGCTTGCATCGCCATCCATATCGGGAATGATGAATCCCGCCGCGGTGGCGAACGGCCTCGATGAGGGCGTGCTCGCCGGCGCCGAGAATCTTCCCTACGCCATCGACAACCTGCTGGTCGACCTGCACCTTCCACCCTGCGACCTGCCCGTGGGTTGGCTGCGATCGGTCTACGATCAGAACAACGCCTTCGCCAACGAGTGCTTTATGGATGAGATCGCTCTTGCCATGAAACGCGACCCCGTGGAGCTCAGGTTGGAATTGCTGGCCGAGAGTCCGCGCCTGCGTGGCACGGTGGAGCGTGTGGCCGAGCTGGCTGGCTGGGGAAAAGAATCATCTCTCGCGCGTGGCATGAGTTGCCATCACTGCTTCGGCACTTCCGTGGCCATGGTCGCTGAAGTGTCCGGCAGCGAGCGGCCCAAAGTTCATCGCATCTTCGCTGCCGTGGACTGCGGGCCCGTGGTGCATCCCGATAGCCTTCGCCAGCAGGTTGAAGGCGGCATCGCCTATGCGCTATCGGCCGCACTATACGAAAACGCGGTGGTGAGCGAGGGCCGCGTTCAAAAGCAGAACTTCGATGACTACCCGGTGCTTCGCATGGACGAAATGCCCGAAGTCGTGGTGGAAACGGTGGACAGCGGAAGCGAGATCGGCGGCATCGGCGAACCTCCCGTGCCGCCTACGGCAGCCGCAGTTTGCAACGCCTGGTTCGCGGCCACGGAGCCGCGGGTGCGGAGGCTTCCGATTCTGAACTAATGATTATTGGCAGGGGGCAGGAAACTTCCAACCCTACCTCGTGGCGGCTCTTGGTTCCCTGCTCCCTGCCTCCTGCCGATAGTATCGCGCAGCGATTCGTGATATAATTCCGACGATCCCATCCCCAATTCTACGGGATTCAAATTACTGCTCGGGAGGAATGCCCCATGCTCCGCAGCTTTTTGCTGACGATCACACTATGCCTCATCGCCTTTCCCGCCTTCGCGATCTGGGATGAAGACGGCCTCGAAGACGCTCTGCCCATTTACGAAACCGAGCGCGAGAGATTGGCCTGGGAAGGCCGCGAGCACTTGATGCCTGGTCAGGATCGCCTGAGCGATCCGCCGCCCATGGGGCCCATCCGCAACGTGGCCGAGTGGGAACCCTGCACGGGCGTCATCATTCGTTATCCCCTCGGCATTCCCTATAGCCTGGTGCGCGACCTCGACGACGACCTCACCGTGCACGTGGTGGTTTCCAGCGGATACCAGAGCAGCGCGCAGAGCAACCTGACCTCCAACGGCGTGGACATGAGCAAGGTGGAGTTCCTGGTTAGGAGCAACGACAGTTGGTGGACTCGCGACTACGGTCCCTGGTACGTCTTCGACGGAGCCGGGGACGTGGCCATCATCGATCACACCTACAACCGGCCTTATCGCCCCAATGACAATCTCATTCCCATCTACTTCGCCAACCAGCAGGGCATTCCGGTTCACAGCCACGACATGTATCACACCGGCGGCAACTACATGACCGACGGGCATCACTTTAGCTCGTCCACCGAACTGGTTTACAACGAGGCCTGGAGCGAGCACGGCATGAACGAGGCCGCGGTGGATCAGCTCATGTTCGACTACTACGGCGTCGACAACTACATGGTGCTCGACTACATCGAGTCTGGCGGCATTCACCACATCGACACCTGGGCCAAGTTTATGGACGAGGAAACGGTCATTGTGAAGGATGTCTGGACCAGTCACGGCACCTACAACACGCTGAACCAGCGCGCGACCTTGCTGTCGAGTCTGCCTTCTTCCACGGGGCGGAACTATCGCGTGTATCGCATCTATTGCTACAGCACCAGCAGCGGACCGGCCAGCTACACCAACTCGCTCATCAACAACGACCGCATTTACATGCCCACCTTCGGCAACAGCGGTTACGACAACGCCGCCATCGCGCTATACGAAGAGGCTGCGCCGGGCTACGAAGTGCTGGGCTATTCGGGCAGCTGGTATTCCGACGATGCCCTTCACTGCCGCGCCAAGAACGCCCACGATGTGGGCATGCTGCGCGTGGAGCACGCGCCCTATCGCGACTACGAGTACCAGGAAGCACCGGTACCCATCACCGCCGTGGTGGACGACCGCAGCGAGACCGGCGTGAGTTCCGTGACCCTGCACTATCGCTTCGACACGAGTCCCTGGATGTCCGAGCCCATGGTGAACGTTGGCGGCGACAATTACGAGTTCGTCTTCCCCGCGCCCACGGGCCCGCGCGACGTGATTACGCAGGTGTCCTACTACATTCACGCGGAAGACAACAGCGGCCGCGCCGAGGGCATGCCCCGCAGCGAACCCGCAGCCTGGTATACCTTCGACATGGGATATCCCACCGACGTCGAAACGCCGGCGGCCGGTCCCGTGAAACTGAACGCCAACTATCCCAACCCCTTCAACCCGAAGACCACTTTCAGCTTCGAGCTGGAATACGCGGACCAGGTTCTGCTTCAGGTTTTCGATGCGACGGGACGCCTGGTGCGCACGCTCATCGATGGTGAGTGCATAGCGGGACGGACAGAAGTTGAATGGAGCGGCACCGACGATCAAGGCCGCGAGCTGAGCTCGGGCGTTTACCTGTATCGCCTGCGTGCGGCGGGGATTCAGTACAGCCGGCCGGCAGTACTTACGAAGTAGTCGCCAGTCGCCAGTCTTCAGAAACACACCCTCCTCCAGATATTGGGGGAGGGTTCTTTCTGGAGACTGGGGACTCGTGACTGGAGACTTGCGATTATCCGGATTTCCGGATAGTCAGACCCTTAATTGCAATAATCGTAAACACTTACGCGCCTCGTTCTCTTGACTCGCGGAGAAATGAATCGTATTCTTATGGGCAGTAACAGGACGTGGACCCGCTGAACCCCCTGGGTCGGCGTCCGAATTTGACGACCGACGTGAAGGGAGGTGGGGGCCTTCGAGGCCCTACATCATGGAAAAATATCCTCAGTGTTTGAAGTGTACTGCGGGCGACATGCTGCCCCTGTCAGACTATGGACGCGATGGCGCCACCATCCAGTTCAAGGCTTGGGTTTGCAGCAACCCCGATTGCGGGCACAATCTCAGAATCGACAACGGTGAAATCAGCGTTGGGCGTCCCATACGCTCCAACGGCAAGTAGCCGATGAGTCAGGTTTCGCCCTCGCTTCGGCGGGGGCTTTTTTTTGATACCCCAGCAATTCGAGTTTGCTTTATCGGCTCCTTGCCTGCGCGTCCACCCGGGTGGACTTTTTGTGGATTTCGGTGGCAAGAAGCGTGCCTGCGAGTGGCCCTAACTTATTGTAAATAAGGTAGTTATGCCTTGATTCGCGCCCTGCGAAGTGCTATATTACTATCTTCCTCCCCGCTCTCTTCTCCTCCCGGAGAATTCAATGTTGGAGTGGGATATGTCAGATCAATCCAATGCAAAAGTTGTCCACGAGCGACTGCTAGTGGCGCTCGCCGCCATGCGCACAGCCGAGAGTCAGGCGGTCACACTTTTTGCGGAAGTCCTGAAGGGCAAGCTTTATCGTGGGCTTGGCTATGCGAGCGTTCATCTCTATGCCGAGGAAGCCCTCGGTTTTTCTCGCAGCAAGACCTACGAGTTCATCCGTCTAGCCGAAGCGCTGGATGAGCTTCCCGGTCTCAAGAAAAGTCTAGCATCCGGTGAGCTGCCTTGGACCAAGGCCCGGGAAGTGGTGAAGGTGGCCACGCCCGAAACGGAGAAGGAATGGCTGGCGCTGGCCGAAAACAAGAGCCGGCGGGATCTGGAAAAGGAAGTCGTTGCGAGCCGGGCGCGGCG
>JACNKJ010000013.1 GCA_014382085.1 bacterium | reverse complement strand
TCGCTCGACCCGTGGCCGAGCATGCCCATGCTCCAACTCCAAGCTTGGGTGTAGGCACCCAGGCTTATTCCTCCGCGCAGGAAGTCGCGTGCGCTTGCGCTACCCGGCTCAATGAGGGCGTTCGGCCACAAGCTTTCCGAATCGAAGCGATCATGGGCCCAAGCTTCCCGCTGTCGTCCACCCGCCGCGAAGACCTCCAGGCGCATAGGCCGAGTTCTAAAGGGCCGCGAAAGATTCACCTGATATAGATAGCCCGATTCGCTGCCGGCTTCCCGCTCATAGCGTGCCCCCAGCGAGGGTTGGAAACCAACTGTGCGGGGCAATTCCCATTTCATAGCTGCATAGGCTCCGCCCACTTCATCCAAGAGGCCCGCCTCCCCGCTAGCCTCCCAAGAAGGATCCCACCATCGTCCACCCGCGAAGGCCGCAAGAGATTTTACTCCCATGAATCCAGTTCTCTTGGCCCAGCGAAGCTCAAACCCTAATGCCCCCGATTGGCTTAACTCGGAATTGCGGTCGATGTTACTTTGAGCGAAGAGGATTTCGCCAATCGGCGTTTCTGGTGCCGTCAAGGTGAAGCGATAGAGTTGCCGAACATGATCGTCGCTGGGTCCACCTGAAAGCGCGAAGGATGCATCGGATTGCAGTAGCTGAAAGCTCATGGGTCCGGCCGCGCCGCCGTGCAGATCCAAGCGCGTCACCAAAGAACGCCATTGACTGCTGGAGACTTCGGGATAAGTCGTGCCAACTCCCGTTCTTTCGGAAAAGGTGGATAGGGATCGATCGTAGCTGTCCAAGGCCACGGCCAGCGCCAAGCCACCTGGAGGCGTTTCCACCGAGAAGCGAGAGGTCCAGGGTTCGCCGATCATGAGCGGACAAATGTGGAAATTCGCGCGAGCCTTCCGTCCGGCATGCCTGCGCGTGGTCACGTACAGCACACCCGAGGCGCCGGCCGATCCAAATTCCAAGACGGAAGCTTGGCGTGAAAACTCAAGACGGCTAACAAGAGCCAGGGGAATATGCGGCACCTGGCTGTCACCGGTCCAAGGATCGCGAGCGGGAAAACCATCCACCACGATGAGAATTTCATCCATGGACCAAGGTCCCGCCGTGGCGCGAAATGGGAGCGCGGCGCCCCCGAAACCTTCCACGCGTATGAGAGGTGATTCGCGCAGCAATTCTTCCAGGCTATTGGCGTGAAGCACGCGCAGCGCTTCGCCCTCTAACACCCAGGATGCAGGATCGGGAAGATCCCCCCCCACTTCAAGGGCCCAGGACAGGCCGGCGGCCAGAAGAAGAACGAGGGTAAGTCTCATCGCCCGCTCCGAGCGTCTAGGCGCCGAAGTTGCCTGGCCATAGGCGGAAGGGCGCTAAGAAATACGATAAGGTTGAAGATGAATCCCCAGCTGGTCATGAGCAGACCCAGAGCGATCCAGCCTTGCCAAGCACCCCCCGAGCTCAATGCGAAAGCGAGGGTGGGAAACATAGGCAGGGCCAAAGCCGCCAAGGCCGCGAATGGCAGCAGCAGAATTCGACCGCCGATACCCTGCATCCGAGTGGGCGGCATGACCCGCGCGAAGACCGATCCTAAACATGAAATGAAGACACCGGCCAACAACTGAGCCGCCAGCAAGGGAGGGAAGACAAAACTGGAGCCGTAGGGGTTCATGCCGAAGTAAAGCAGCACCGCCAAGACGGCGGCGGCCATACCCGCGGTAAATCCCAAGGCGTATCCGGCCATGAACAGGCTAAAGGTCACCAGTTCAATATTGGGAATGGGCGAGAACAGAAATCCCAAAGCGGCGGCAAGCGCAGCGAAGAGCGCTACTCGTGCAGGCCGGCGCATGGGTAGATCTGAGGCGAGGGTCGTCATAGGTCGAAGCTAGAGCAGGCGCAGGCTTTGGTCAAGAACGGGGACGGCGAGCTTTGAGCGCTTCGAGTGTTTCCGCGTTCACGCCGCAGCTTCCCAGGATCTTCGCCGTGTGGCCGGGCGCGTGAAAATCGCTGCCGCCGGTGGCCACCAGCCCGAGTTCCCCCGCCAGGGCACGGAGCTCGGCGCGCTGCCAAAGGCTCTGTGAGGGATGATCCACTTCCAGGCCAGCCAGGCCCAGATCCAGAAAACGGGGCAGCACCTTTTTGTAGTCCACCAAACTGGGATGGGCCATGACCGGCACCGCGCCGAATTGCCAAAGCAAGTTCATACCGCGTTCGGCGTCCATGAGGCTCTTGGGCTCGTAGGCCGGACCGTCATTGCCGATGTAAAGGTCGAAAGCGGCCTGATTGCTCCCCACGTGTCCCGCTTCCACCATGGCCGAGGCCACATGGGGACGCCCGACCTCGCCCTCGCCGGCGAAGCGGAGCACGGCTTCCATGTCGATGGGTTTGCCGATGGTTTCCAATTTGGCCACCATGCTCTCGGCCCTTTGCCTACGCATCTCGCTGATTTCAGACAAAATCTCACGCAGTTCGGGCAGGGGTTGGATAAAGTAACCGAGCATGTGCACATCCTGGTCGCCTTCCTGAATGGAAAGCTCGATGCCGTTGATGAACTCAAGCCCCTCGGCCTCGGCTAAGCGCCGGGGTTCATCCAAGCCCTCGACCGTGTCGTGATCGGCAAGGGCGATGCCGTTC
>JACNKJ010000071.1 GCA_014382085.1 bacterium | reverse complement strand
GGGGATGCCCCCGACGCTCGCGGAAAAGTCGTTCCGAAGCGCCTTCCCGCCCGGTGAGGTTGGGAAGACCGACTTCCACCAAGCTGGCCACGCTGTCCTCGGAAAGACGTGCAAGCTTCAAACTCTCGCCGCGCGTCTCGCCTTCGAGTTGAGCGCGCAGTTCGGCCAAGGGTGAACCCTCTGCCACTTCCTCCTCGCGATAACTCACCAAGATGGCGGGCAGTTCGCCTTCGGGTCCACGAGTCAAAAATGAAAGTAGATCCAGGCTGGCATGATCGGCGCGATGAAAGTCTTCCAGCCAGAGCAGGATGGGTTCCCGCGCAGTAAGAGCCGCCAGGAAACGGCGAAGGGCTTCAAAAAGTTGTTCGCGGCTAGGCGCTTCTGCGGCCTGCCCTTCGAAGAAGGCGTGCAATATGGCTGCGGCGCCGCCGGAGGCCGCATCTTCCGCGCCCAGAAAAATGGCCAGATCCGCGCGATCCCATATTTCCTGTTCGCGCAGCACAGGGCGCAGGGCTTCGAGCCAGGGCTGATAGGGAAAGGCTTCGCGGCCGGGCTGAGTGCGTCCCACCAGCATGAGCGGCGCAGAAGGACCCAATGCGCGATGGGCTTCGCGCACGAGCCGGGTCTTTCCGATGCCCGCTTCGCCAGCCAGGAACAGGAATTTCCCACCGGGACGATTCATCCAGGCCTTGACTAAGGCCATTTCCTCGCTGCGCCCAAGCAATGGCAGCCCGCCACGCAGGTCTCGGATCTGAGGTCCGGTGTGGAGATCCAATTCGCTTTGCGCGCCCGAATGAAAGGCGAGTAAGGCCGAAATGTCTTCGGCCAATTCAGAGGCCAGGCCGTAGCGGCTTTGGCGATCTTTGGCCAGGGCCCGCGCAAGAATCCAATCCAGCGCTTCAGGAAGCTCGGGACGGAACCGGCGCAGGGGCGGTGGCTCCTCGTTGATAATCGCGTAAACCACACCGATGGGGTGATCCCCGCGAAAGGGCAGCCGCCCGGCGAGCAGTTCGTAGATGACCACGCCCATGGAAAACACATCGCTGCGCGTGTCGAGTGCTTCGCCCATGCCCTGCTCGGGTGACATGTAGTGGGGCGAGCCGAAGATGAGTCCAGTTTGCGTGAGGCTGGTTTCGTCGGAAAAACGCGTGAGCCCGAAGTCCATGAGCCGTGGACGACCCAGGCCATCGAGCATGATGTTGCCCGTCTTCACGTCGCGGTGAAGCACGCCGTTGCGATGCAGAAAGGCCAGCGCATCGAGCACGGGAAGAGCCAGGCCGGCGACGGTTCCCAAATCCAGGGGCCCCGAACCCACCAGTTCCTTGAGCGTTGGGCCGGGCAGAAGATCCATGACCAGATAGGGAATGCGCCCCTCGTGCTCGCCCAACTCAAGCACGCGCACGATTCCAGGATGCTCAAATTCAAGGCCGGCCCGCGCCTCGCGAAAAAAGAGCTCGCGCTCCCTTTCCCCAGCCGCGGCCCCGCCCCGCAGGACCTTTACCGCCACGCGCTCGCCCGTGGGCGACGTGGCCTCATAAACCTGTCCCATGCCGCCCTCGCCTATCAGGCGAATGAGGCGGTAGGGTCCGAGTTTCTCGTGCATGGCGCTAGCATAGAAGGAGCCCGCCCGTGGCTCAAGGTGGAATTGCCCATTGCAGAGGTCCTGAGCCGCCCGATAGACTGCCCCCATGAGCGTTTCACTCTATATTAGATGGATCGGCGAGGACGGCCGCCTGCTTCGCGAATTCGGCCCCTTCCTGGACGAGCATGGCCTGGAACTCCGCCTGGGTCGTTCCGAGGGTTCGGACCTGCCCCTGGACGACAAGAGCGTGAGCCGCCTGCACGGTGTTCTACGTTGCGAGCACGAAGTTTGGACCTACGAAGACCTGGGCAGCAGCTACGGCAGTGAGCTGGAAGGCGAAGCCCTTTCCGCGCCAACAACTCTTCTGCCGGGTCAGCGCCTGCGCCTGGGACGCGTGCTTTTGGAAGCCGCGCTTGAGCCCTTCAAGGAAGTTCCGAGCGCCACCGATGAACGACCCTACTCGGTATTGCTCCAAGTGCTGGAAACCCTGGGTGGCGATCGCTCCCTGGACGAAATACTCGGACAGGTCATCGCCATCGCGGGACGCGCGGTGGAAGCCGACCGCGGATTCATCCTGCTCACCGATTCGGAGACCGGCAGATGGATGCCCGAATCCCTGGCTGTGTGGAGCCGCGAGGGTGAGGAAAACTTCGCCGAAGACGCCATCGGTCGCGCCAGCCAAACCGTCCTGCGCGATGCGCTGGCCAGCGGTCGCACAGTCTTCCTGAAATTCGCGGCGGAGGATCCGGTTTATCAGGGAGCCGAAAGCATTCGCGTGGAATCGATTCAAACGGTGATCTGCTGCCCTCTGCTTATGGGGGAAGATCGTGTAGGCGCTTTCTATGTGGATCGAACCCACGGTGGCGGGCGTCCGTTTTCCGATGAAGATCGAGGGCTGCTCGAGACCGTGGCCGCCCAAGCTGCTCGCGGTATCGAGAAGGAACGGCTCATGGCTGAGCGCGCGCGCAGCGAGAAGTTGGCGCTTCTGGGAACCCTGCTGGGCCGAGTGACCCACGAGCTGAAAAACCCCCTCTACAATATTCGCGGCACCGCTGA
>JACNKJ010000367.1 GCA_014382085.1 bacterium | reverse complement strand
CCCTGACCTACGATTGGTCCAGTACGGATGATGCCTATTTCTACTACGAGGGTGGCGTGGCTGAAGACATCCAAGGAGGTTATTTCGATCCCGAGGGTACCAGCTATCCGGGTCAAAATAATGAACTCACTGGATCTACAATATTCGCCGCCAGCAACGAACCAAGTAGTCTCAGCGTGCAGCTTAGGATTGAATTCGTCCTGGATGGAGAGCTTCAATCTCTGATCCATGAAGAAATTCTCACTCTGGAATAGAGAAGCCGAGAGGCGGCTTTACCTAAATGGGCGAGTCGTGTTAGCTTGCCTTCGTGAGACTTCGAAAAAGCAGCCACTACGAGCGAGTGCGCACCCTTCCCAATGCGCTGAGCGCAGCCCGTGTCCTCATGGCTGCGGCTGCCGCCGTACTGTTCCTTACCCGCGGTGCCACCATTACTCCGGTGGTCCTTTGTACCCTGGCCGCCATTTTGGATCACCTCGACGGCTTCCTGGCGCGGCGTTGGGGCCAGATTACCCGTCTGGGCGAGCACCTGGATCCCCTGGCCGACAAAATCCTCGTGTCGGTCATCTTCCTGGCCCTGGCCGGCTTCACCGGTAATCTCTTGCTTTGGATTGTGGTGATCCTGCTACTGATCCGGGAATGGGGGATCACCTGGCTACGCGAGGCCTATAAGCGAAACACGGGCGAGTCCATTCCGGCAGATAGCTTGGGAAAGTGGAAAATGATCACCCAGGCTCTTTTCGGGAATTTCTTCCTGCTCTGGCTGGCTCTGCTTCCCCAGGGTTCAGAGCCCAGTTTCCTCTTTAGAACCCTCCTGGTGATCGCACTCTTGATCATCCTCGCTCTCTCCTATACCTCCGGCCTACGCTACTTCCTGCGTATGCGCCGGGCCATGCGCCAGGGCTGATTCCCCAGATGGTATAGTCATTGCTTATCATTCCCTTAAAAAACCCTAGTACTTTGAAACCCATTGGGTAACAAGGGTTTATCGAGGTTTCTTCGAGCCCTATATGTTCGATCTCCAGGGGAACGGACCGGGAGTTGTCAATGAAGACCACCCTTCAGCCAGGTCAGAGAAGCATGGAAACTCATGCCGAATTGGATCTGGCTGGCCTGTTCTCGGCTCAAACGGCCTTCGGCTGGCTCCAGTGGCTCGGTGGAAGAATCGAGGCGGCGGGGAAAACTCCTCAAGGTGGCCTAATCTGGCCAGCGGAATCCAAGTGGATTTACCTGTCCTTCCAGGATGAGGAAGCGCAGGACCTAGTTCCCGATCATCCCCTGCCCCCGGCTCTGGAAACTCTCTTTGAAGCGGAACTCCTGCCCGAACAATTTCGCGATGGAATTCCCATGGAATCGTCCGAGAAGGCACCGCTTTGCTATCCGTTAAAGGGAGGTGAGGAAGTATTCGCACTTCTACTCTGGGAAGGTGATAAGGCTCTAGCCTTGCCGGATGCTCAATGGAATCTCGCCCTCCTGGCAGCCGAAAGACTCGCCCTTCTGGATCTCCATGAATCGCGCCAAGCTCTGGCTCGCGAGATGGAAGATCAGCAGGGCAATTTCCTGAACATCATCAACCACGAATTGCGAACACCTCTAACCGCCATAATGGGTTTTTCCGATCTGGCCTTCGATCTACCGGTGATGAAGGAGGATCAGGTTCTGCGTCAGTTTGTGGAAGGAATACGCTTCTCCGCCAAGAACCTGAACCAGCGCATCAGCGAACTTCTCACCATGGGCGGCATCTCCTCGGCGCAACTTCAAGTTGAGCGCGACGAATGTCAGCTGCCCGAATTGATGCGCGAGTTCAGGGAACAAGTTCTGCCCGAGATTCCCGATCATTCCCGTGTGCGCTTGCCCATAGAGGTCCCGGAACTGGTACTGCGCACCGACAGCCAGCATTTCCAGCGTATCCTGGTTCACTTGGTGGGGAACGCGCTGAAATTTTCGAACTTCGATCAAGATGTGATCGTGCAGTGGAATTATCTGGTGGGGCGTCGCGCAACCGATTTGGGCGATTACATTCGCCTGGACGTGGTGGATTCGGGACCGGGGATCGCCAAGGAAGAGCAGGAAAAGATCTTCGAGAAATTCTATCAGGTGGAAGACAGCGACACGCGTTCTCAGGGTGGCATGGGTCTGGGTCTGACCCTATCCAAGGAGTTCGTGGAAGCCATGGGCGGACGTCTTTGGCTGGAAAGCGAACCCGGTAAGGGCAGCACCTTCTCCTTCACCTTGCCACTGGTCCGTTAATTTTCTACGGAAGCATAGAAGCCGATTTCGAAGGGAAGCCAACAGGCCGTCGGGAGACCGTCTTCCAGTGCTGGACGAAAACGCAGGCTTTTCACGATACGCTCGGCCTCAGCGGCACAGGGCTCGCAATCGAAGCTTTCCAAAACTTCCCAATCGGAAACGTGGCCATCGGCCTCCACCCGCAATCTGAAGCGGAAGTTGCCGCCAGAATTGAGATCGGCCAAGAGGGATTCCCGCGGCCACTCCTGGTAGAGCAGACGGGCCGCCCGACGGCGCCCTTCTCCAGGACCTTCACCGGGAGCTGCGGAGGATGGATTGCCAGATGCGGCCTGGGCCTGAACGGGGGATTCGCCGCTTTCGCTGGGAGATACTTGGGCTAAACTCTCAATCTCAGTTTCT
>JACNKJ010000326.1 GCA_014382085.1 bacterium | reverse complement strand
CGACAGCTTCCTGGATGCCGCCGTGCTCGGTGGCTACGACTTCGTGGAGATCCTCCACGGCAAGGGCACCGGAGCGCTGCGGCAGGCAATTCGGGAGCGATTGCGTCGTGATCCACGGGTGAAAGGCTTCAATTTGGCCGATCAGAACCGCGGAGGCAGCGGAGTGACACGCGTTGACTTGGCAGGGGACTCCGACGCGACTATACTGAGAAATCCATGAGCGCATCCCCGGGCAGGCAGGACACCAAAGAACGCGTACGAGACGCCAGCGACATTGTCGAACTGGTGGGCCAGTACGTGAAGCTTCGTCGTGTGGGTAGCAACTGGCAGGGAATCTGTCCTTTTCACCACGAGAAGACGCCAAGCTTCAACGTGAATCCCGAGAGACAGAATTTCTACTGCTTCGGTTGCCACAAGGGCGGCGATGTCTTTACTTTTATTCAGGAGATGGAGGGGGTTTCTTTTCCGGAATCCCTTAAGTTTCTTGGGAAAAGAGCGGGCATCGAGGTCGAAGATCTGGGCCGTAGGGGTTCCGGCGAGGATCGCAAGGACGTATTTTATCGTATTAATCAGTCGGTCGCTGATTTCTATCATCGGATTCTCATGAGTGAAGCATCCGGCGAACCGGCTCGGGAATACTTGAAACAGCGTGGCTTGAGCGAGGAAACTCTCAAAAACTTCGCTCTGGGATACGCCCCTCAAAGCTGGAGGCTCCTGTACGACCATCTGGGCAAGCAGGGTTTTCCGGCGGAAAAAGTGCTCGAATTGGGTCTGGTCCGCGCCAAGAGCTCGGGTCCCGGACATTACGATTTGTTTCGCGGGCGGGTCATTTTCCCGGTGAAGGCGGTGGGCGGTCGAAATTTGGGTTTCGGTGCTCGCGTTTTGGACGATTCCCTCCCCAAGTACGTGAACTCCAGCGACAGTCCGGTCTATTCGAAGAAGAGCATCCTCTACGGAATGGATCAAGCCTGGCGCGATATTCGCCGGCAGAAACTGGCGGTGCTGGTCGAAGGCTATTTCGACGTGATCAGCCTGCACGAAGCGGGAATACCGCTGGCTGTGGCGGTTTGCGGAACGGCCTTCACCCGCGAGCAGGCTCGCCAGCTGAAACGGTATACCGAACGGGTCTGCGTGGTCACCGATGGCGACAGCGCGGGCCTCAAAGCCGCGGTCAAAGCTTCGGGCATCCTGCTCGTTGAGGGGCTCGAACCGACGGTGGCGTCCATGGAGCCGGGAGAAGATCCCGACTCGAGCATCCGCAAGGAAGGGGGCGATCGTTTTCGCGAACGCCTTCGGGATGCGCCGCACTTTTTCGATTTTCTTCGCGCCTTCATCGCCGGTCGCGGTGATCGTCCCGAGGAAAAGGAAAAGGCAATTCGGAACGTGCTCGAAACCCTCACCGCTTTCAGCGACGGGGATCTGCACCTCCGAACTCTCATGGAAAGGCTTTCCGGAGCCTTCGGTGTAGAGATTCCCGTGCTGAAAAGAGCACTGGGAGAAATTCGCCGCAGTCCAGGTGGGGGACCGGCGGCAAATCAGGATCTTAGCGAGGAAGCAACCGAAGACAGCGCCCGTCCCGAGGAAAAAGCCCTATTGGCACTTCTTCTCAGCGAGGGCATCGGCCGTGATACGGCTCTGGAGTTGCTGGACGCCGAAGATTTTACTGATCCGCGTCTGTCGAGGATCTTCAGTATCCTTCGGCAGTTGGGCCGTGTGCCCGTTGCGGAAGACCTGGATAGCCTCTTCCCCGATGCGGGGGCGTCGCGCCAGGTGCACGAATTGAGCTTTTTGGACGTCTCCCGTCAGGGAGACTGGGTGAGGCCCGCCGCTCTGCGACTTAAACTGAGTGGCCTGTTGGAACGAAATCGCGATTTTCAGGGCCGGGTCCAAGCTCTGGAATTGTCCGGTGAATCTGTGCCGGCGGAGCTACTCGAAGAGTGGCGCCACCTCGGCGAGCGCATTCGTTCGCTGAGAGAAGAATTGGATCGATCCCTCAGGAAGGAAGGTGCCTGAGCGTGAGCAAGGCTAAAACAAGTCGCATTGTCGTCGCTCTCAAGAAGATCGCCGAGAAAAAAGGCTATCTACTCTATGACGACATTTACGAACAGTTTTTAGATGACTTCAACATCGAGGCCGTGGACCAGGTGTACTCCCGGCTCGATGAATTGGGTCTTGAGATATTCAACAGTGAAGATGAGGCCAAAGAAAAACTGAAAGTACGGGAGGAGCGTCAGCGCAAACTCAGCGAAAAATTGAGCCAGGCCGCCGCCCAGGGCATTCGATATGACGATCCTGTGCGAATGTACCTTCGCGAAATGGGGAAGGTGCCGCTGCTGGATCGTCAGGGCGAGATCGACCTGGCCATGAGAATTGAATCGGGCAAGCATCAGGTGCTCGAGACTCTGTTCTCGTCAAGTTTCTCCGACATCTTCCTGAAGGAATCCATTCGCCGCCTCAACGCACAGGAATTGCGCGTTGAAGACTTAGTGCAGGTGGATACGGGAAGCTACCAGGAGCATCATACGCCCGAGAAACAGGATCGCGCATCGGTGGTGCGTTCGCTCAAGAAGCTGCTCAAGCTAAAGGGCGAGATTCAAACCTGGACGCTGAAGTTATCCAAGGCAAATTCCGAGCGCGCCCGAGGCAGCGCG
>JACNKJ010000254.1 GCA_014382085.1 bacterium | reverse complement strand
TGACGTTCACAGTCCAGTTGTCCCAGATTTTGAAGTCGCCGTAATACACATAGTTATCATTGGCGAAGTTACTAAGGCAAGGAACGCCAGAAATCTGTGCAGCTACGTCAAAGCTGAAGAAAATCAGCGGATCAAGGGGATTATCCCGATAGACCCACCAGTCAAAGATGACGTTACTGTCGCCAGTGATGAAGAAATCCTGATTCATCACGTTGCCGTTCTGGTCAACGGTCAGAAGGGGACTCTGCACGCCGTTGTCCACATAGGGAGGACCGTAGGCGATGACAGGGTGGTTTCCATACTCAGGATTCAGAGTCAGAAGATCGAAGAAGGCCCATGCAAAGCTCGTATTGACCGTGCAGGGATCCTCCGAACGAAGGCTCTCATACAGCGTGGCGTAGTCGCCAGCGCTCGCAGGAGAGGTGAAGGAAATCGAGGGATCGGCGGCGCCGAGCTCGAAGTCCTCCATCAGGACATTGGAACCGTCGGCATCGATAATGATGTTATCGATCCAGACCGCACCGATGCTCGTGGCGAACAGGCCATCCTGGTCGGACCACGCACCGTCAGCACTGAACGCGAATACAACGTCACCAAGGTTACCGGTGTAGTTGATATTCAGGCCAGCCTGGTGTCCTGTCGGACCCTCGGTGTGCAGAAGGTCTGTATGAGTGGCATCCGCAACTAAAGCACCATCTTCTTCAATCCAGACGGTGACATAGTCATAGGATCCACCCTCCATGTCGGCTGAGAGGTCGAAGGTGATGTCCAGCAAAAGGCTGGGATCAAGGTCGACTCTCATCCACTGGTTCCAGTTGTTACCGTAGCCGGTCGGGTTTTCCCAACCGCACTGATCCTCAGCACCACACCAGGCGGCGTAGAGGTTGGGTCCGCCACCGAAGGGAACCGAGGCGCTCATGTCGGTATCGGTGCCCGCGCAAATGGCGGCGTCTGCGACGTGCCAAAAGACATCGAGCTGGGCGTTGTTATCAACACCGAACCATCCACCGGGAGCAGCTTCGTTTTCCTGGGTGCCGGGGTTGAACCAATCAAAGCTCCAACCGCGACCGAACTCGTCGGTACCAGGAGATCCGAAAGAACCGGGACCCGAAGCGGCAAACAGCCAGAGCGTGTCTTCACGCGCACTGTTGTTGGCCATCGGAACCACGGAACCCGGATCGGGTGCCGCGATCTGGACCTGCTCGCCAAGATTCATGGCGGGACGGGCCAAACCGACGGAAGTAAAGACCAGAGCTAGCATAGCTAAGCTCAAAGTCAGGGAGAGAATTCTCTTCATGTTACCCCCCAAATGCATTGGTTAACATTGAGACGAACTAGTTCAGGCCAATTGAATGACCTGTGGGGCAAGCAAGAGTGGTAATCCCGATACCGACTCAAAGGCCCGCAGCTGGCGAAAAACTCGAAAGTTTTTCAACCCACCACAGGAATCAACTGCAGGATCGATACGGCCTGGGAAGACTTTCAAGATAGCGGAGAGGGAACCCACGTGCAGTTTCCCCACGAGCAACCCCCGAAAGCATATTCCCCACTCAATACCGCCGGAATTTTATCACTTCATAGACCGTGATGTCAAGAAATCGAAAAGGGCCCGCCAAGTGGCGGACCCGATCTTTTCCCTTGATTTCCATAGACTTGCCAATCCGGCAGCTCCGTTATTCGCGCTCACCTTCAAGGACGACCTCCTGGAATCCGGCGAAAAATCGGAAGATTCCCGCCAATTCACTCAGGAATGCCAAGCGATTCCGGCGAAGGTCCTCTTCAGGGGCCAGAACCATGACACCGTCAAAAAAAGCGTCAATTCGGGGACCCAGGCCTGCCAGAAGTCGGTAAGCTTCATCGAACTGCCGGGCGTCCGCATGGCTCTTGAGTTTTGGGGCCATGGCCAAGAACTCGTCATGGAGGGCCTTCTCTGCGTCTGCCTTGAGAAGTGAGGCCTGGAAGGCCTTCTCCCCCGCCTTGCCCTCGGCCCAGGCTTTCAGGCTCAGGTATGAATCACCGGTCTCGGCCCCCAAACCCTCCTTGGCCAGGATGTTCCCCACTCGCCGGGCACCCATAATCAACTGCTCAAAGGCTTCATCGCCACGCAGAGCATTGAGCGCCAAGGCGCGGGCCCGCAAATCGAGGATGCGGCTTTCACCTGTGGCCAACACAGCACGGAAGATATCCGGCGCTACGCCTTCGTCTTCGAGCATGCCTTCCAGTCGGCCGTGGAAAAATTCAAGAAGCAGGGGTACTAGAGCATCACGATCGAGACTGGGATAATCTTGCAAGGCCAGGTGAAGGAGATCGGATAGGCATAAGGGCCACTCCTTGCCGATGAGCAGGCGCATGACGGCCAGAGCTTGGCGGCGGAGAGCATAGGGATCCTTGGAACCCGTCGGAGCAAAACCGCCTCCCCAGAAACCTACAATGGCGTCGAGACGATCGGCCAATGAGAGAATGGATCCTTCAGCGCCCTCGGGCAGGCGATCACCGGCACTCCGCGGAAAGAAATGCTCGTAAAGGGCGATGGCACCTTTCTCGCCGGCGCCCTCCTTTCGCGCATACTGCCAACCCATGTAGCCCTGAAGCTTGGTAAACTCCTTGCCATCCTTCACCATTTCACTGGCCTGGTCGGCCTTGGCGTATTTG
>JACNKJ010000429.1 GCA_014382085.1 bacterium | reverse complement strand
ATGGACAATCCCTCGACGCGCATCAATCCATTGGAAGTTTGCAGCAGCAAGGTGGACCAAACTTCCAGCAGCGTGGGTTCGGGTCTGGGCGGTTCGGTGGAGTTTAAACGAGAGCAACCCGGCGATGCACCCACCTGGCGGGCACTCAGTTCGGGAGAAATGGCGGGCGCGGCCGCTTACGATCTCGCCCTGGCTTTCGACTTTGGCGGATATCGTTCCACCGCACGCTTCGCTCAGGGCGAACCTTTCGAGAACGGCCATGGAAAAAACTTCTCCGATCTCTACGCCTACGAAGAAAACCATGCCTACAACCTATGGGAAGTAGGCGTCTATGGACTTCGAGGGGATTGGGGGCAGGGGCTTAATTTTTCACGAAGCAAAGACGTTCTCTTTCCCTATCTGAAAATGGATGAACGCCAAACCGATTTTATAGGCCTGCACGGTTCATGGAGGGGCCATCGCCTCTACTACAATCACACACGTCATCTCATGGACAATGAATTGCGCGGCGGTCCCACGCTCATGGTATCCGACGCTTACAATACGACCTTCGGCCTTAGTGCTAAGGGCTACGAAATTTACTATCGGAATTGGGACACCCAAAACTACTTCGACAATCCAAATTTTCACATAGACAACCACCTCATTCCCGATTTGCATCAGGTGTCCTTGAGCGCCGACCGGCAATTCAAGCCGGGCGAAAACATGGAGGCGGGAATTCGCCTGGGCCTTCAGTATCTGAAGATGGGCGATGTGGATCGTCTCGACTTCAACAACGCCCTGCATGTAGATGGCCTCGACGCTCGTTTCTTTATCCCCCTCGGCGCGCATTTCAATCTGAAACAACTGCTCGCTGATGATCTGCTAGCGGGCCTTCAGATTGAACTTGCCACAGAGCCGCCTCATCCTAGAGACCTCTACATCTCCGTGAAGAAACCGGGCAGCATGCCTTGGTGGAGTGGCAATCCCAAGTTGGAAGCGCCTGTTCGCGCCACTTTGCGCGGCCGCTTACGTGGCGGGCCTATCACCTTTGAAGCCTATGGTGGGCGTGTTTGGGAATACTCCAACTTGGCCAGCATGAAAGTGGGTGAGCAGAAATACCTGAGCTTCGAAAGCGTGAACGCGGCTTTAGCGGGTTTCCGCTTGGTGGCGGAGTGGGCACACATTGATATCCATGCTGACTACACCCTTGGATGGAATCTCAGCGAGGATTCGCCGCTGGCGGAAATCCGCCCCTTCAGTTTGGAGACCACATTACGCGCTCCTGAGTATCGAGGAGTGAAGACCTGGCTAAGGCACATCTATTCGGATGCCCAGACGCGCGTGGATGAAAGTCTTGGCGAAACAGTCACGCCCGCATGGAATCGTTTCGATTTGGGAATCGGCAGGGCTTTTGAATCCATGAGCCTTAGCTTGGAAGTTCGCAACTTGAGCTCGGAGCTATACTATGAACACTTGGCTTACCTACGTGATCCCTTTGCTTCGGGCGATGGGGTGAGCGCTCCGGGTCGCACACTGAGATTAGCATTTAGCTACGGAAGATAGGGGATGGATTGGGGAAGTCTATTTCCCTGCCTTTGCTTGCTGCGCTTGCCTTTCCGGCAGTGGCCAGGACGGGCTTTCTGCACTCAAACCTATTTCTGACGAAAGATGCGTTCGGCCATCATGGCCACGCGAACCTTGGCGAATTGACGGATCTGATAAAGACTCTCACTGGTTGAGGGCACCACCGGTTCGGCGATGAAAACCAATGGGATAAGCGCACTCCAGCGCAGAATACCCGTCAGGCCGAACAGGACCTGTTCGGAGTCCAGGTGCAGTCCGGCGATATTCATGGCTTCCGGCAAAATCGCTCCCGAGAGAATCATGGTGGCCATCATGGCCAAGCCCGATGCCGCGCCTTGCACACCAGCGTAAATCTGCTTTCGCTCGGGCGGCGCGATGGCCAACACGAAGTTCATTCCCACAAGGCCGGCTCCCGCCCACATGGCCCCTGCGCTCGCCGCTTCGAGGTAGATGATCCAAAGGGTCTCGGGCGAGGCGATGAGCCATGCAAGTGGATTGATCCCGCCCGCCAGGATGGCAAGGGCCATGGCGAGCCGGTTGCCGAAGTGATCCACGAATCTTCCCCAGAGTCCCACGGTCAGCAGGGCCGAAACGGTGCTGATGGTTCCATAGATCTGAATGGAAACCAGAGACATCCCGAAGCCCGTGATCATGTAGGGCTGCCAGAAGGGCGCGCCTACACCGATGGCGAGCATCCACCAAACGTTGAAGAGCAGGAGGCGCCTGAAATTGGAGTCGCGCATGGGAAGGGCCAAGAGTTCGGCGGCGCTTTCGGACTCCGGAGCCTTGGGATCTTCCGGCTGCCGTCGCAGGATGAAAAGGCCCACCACACCCGCCACCGTGGCGAGCAGAAAAAGAAGGGCCATCAACTTGGGAAGATTCTCGACTTTGGCGAAGCCGAGGCTGCCGTTTTGGAAACGATCCACCAGCGCTCCGCCCGCAAAGGCCAAGGTAGCGCCAGCCAGCAATAGAATGCGTGAGCGTCGCGCGATAAATCGTCCGCGAACTTCCGGCCGCACCATTTCCCCGATCCAAGCCCTCCAGGCGTTTGCGCCCATGGGCTGGTCCGGCGCGCTGAGGAAGAATAG
>JACNKJ010000319.1 GCA_014382085.1 bacterium | reverse complement strand
GACGGTAATCGCATTGTCAGGGGACGCGTTCGGGCATAGGCGCATTGTCGGGTGCAGTTCAAGTGGCGCTTAAAAAATAGGCGTATTGCATCCTCCGAACTCGGAATTTATGTTGCCAGGGGACGCGAATCAAAGTCCACGTTGATGACCTCATACGTAAGTATCTTCTCATCAAATCGTATCGCACTATCATCAAATATGGCGTAGTTCAATCCCTCGCCGACCGAACTCTTGTAGATCACGCCGTCGTACCCGTTTCGTTTGATGAACTCGCAGAGGTACTGTGTGGGCAGGTATTCCAGATGAGTCCTGTTCGGCGAGATCGGCCGGGATAGTTCCTCCCCCAGGTGACGGAGATAAGGTATCATGCCAGCAAGCAACCTTACGTCCTCTTCTTCCAGACCGAACGGGGAGATGCCTTTCTCCGGGCTGCACAGGTCAATGAATTTGAGGTCTCGGACAGGGTGAATGGATGCAATGCATACCTTCTCCCCCTTGTGCGGTCTGACTTCCGCGATCGTCGTGTCGATCTCATCCGCCACATACAGATAGGATATGCCGTAGGGATTGGCTCGTCCATGTGATGCTATTTTGGAGGGGGGTTTCCCCATTTCAGAGGCAGTAAACGGCTCATCTTGATCAAGAATCCTTGCGCGATACAACTCGTTCGGAATATCGGCTGGTTCGGCGATAAGGTAGCCCAGGAGGCGGGCTTCTTCTACTCCGAATCCAGATTCGGGAAAGAACCGGTTGACGTGCTTGAGCTCCTGCCGCAAACCTTGCCACTGATCGATGCTTGGCCTTGCCTCCGAGCGAACCAATCCCGTAAGTGGAATAGCTTCGGATATCCGTCCCAAGAGTTCCTGGGCAACAGAATTACTAAGTCGGGTAAAAAGTTCCCAATCCTTGCGGAGAACAGCAATGGTGTCTATGCCGCCTCCAGAAGCGTCGATTTCGTAGGTCGACGTCAGAAGCTCGAAGTGGTCAGCCAGTTCATTGGGGCGCAGAAGGGCTTCATCATCGGCTCCGCAGAAGTTACACGTTCCGGTCCGCGTCGAGCGGTGTCGGATATCCTGGACCAGAAATGTGTCGTCAAAACACTGTCCGCAACACCACACAATTACTGACCTCCCAGGAAGCCAGCCATCAACTCGATGTGATGTTGCATCGACAACTTCTTCACGTATCCCAGCCCGGGGAAGTGCCCCGTTTCCTGAAGTCCGAGAAATTCCTCGACAGCCTGAGTCTGGAGGATCAGCGTTGGGGGGGTCACATCGGCGTGGAGTCTATCCAACGCTTGAAGGAACTTTCCGCCAGGATTCACCGGGGTATGCACATCATCCGAAACGTAGTGATGAATGAACATGTCGTTCTCTTCCGGATCGATAAACGTGAGATGGATTGCTACTGCGTGGGCGGGTCCGCCGCTATCGGAATAGAGCTTGTCGATCATAAGATAGTCGCCAAAACCTTGGGGGCTGACCTCGTCGTAGGTTAGGTGGAGGTCAGAGAAATGCTCTGTCTCCGGATACTCCCGGTTCTTTCTCGGGATGAAAGCATCTCTAATAAGAATCCGGTCCTGATTCTGAAAATGCCGACGGTATAGCGCACTGGTCGAATCCTCGATGAAGATGTGCCGAGAGCCTTTTTTTGCGATTTCCGCTCTTGTCGCAGAGTCCGGAATCCCATCATGAATGAAGACAATCTCAAAGTTTGATTCCAGCGCCTCGATCTCGTTACTCGAAGTCTCTCCCGTCACGAGGTGTCCCTGACAGCAGAAGTTCCAGCCTTCGAGCAGATCACCCAGTATTTCATCACGGAGTGGACCAGTGTCGCCCACCAGATCGCCGCACTGAGGGTTTGCGATCAGAATGAATGGGCACTCAGCCTCGCGCAATGCGTCAAGGGCCTTGGTCAGAGCAACAAACGATTCTCGTACCGGCTCAATGATCGGCGTGATGCTATGTTCAGCCATCAGCGCAGCTTGTTCACGGATCACGATCAATTCAAATTGTTTGCCCCGGAAGTATGGGTAGTACATACCTGCTCCTTAAGTGTGGATCACATCTGTCCAAGTGACGGGAAGCACTCTCGCACAGGACGCTGCAGAACGGTCAGTAATGCGACCCGGTCCGACGGTGTCAGCCGACAGGATAGCGAAGCGGCTTTGAGCGATGAAGGAACGCCTTCGATGAATTCACGCAGCCGCATGCGATCGCCTCGATTCTTGACGACACGAACCATTTCGTCATGGGCGACCTCTGGAGTTAGTTGGCTGAACAGGGCCTTGCATTCCCCGTAGATTCGCGTGTTGGGCACGTCAGGAATCCGACCAAATTGACACAACACGATATTCTCGTATTCAGGGCGTCGAAGCGAATCAAAGATCACCTCAGGCAATACCGCGTGCTTCATCGAAATCGGCTTCTTTATGTCACCAATCGATCCTCTCGCCCTTAGAACGCTTAGTCCGACCCAATCGCCCGCGATGGCGGACACCTTCGGAAGAAGGCGTTCGGAGGTGATGACACGGATGCAATCAAAGACTTTCCTGTACGCCGCCAGTTGGTTGGCAAGGCGATCCATGGAGTCGTAGTCTGACTTGACTTCGTAGACATTAGACGTGCCGTTCAGGACGACACAGTCGGCCTTGCAGGCGGCGGTCCGG
>JACNKJ010000428.1 GCA_014382085.1 bacterium | reverse complement strand
GTCAGAACAGGCTGGCTTCTGCGATAGCACATCTTTCATGACCGGCTCAGGAACTATCTGTGCCGACACCGATCCGATAACGAGAGAGCACAGAATCAGGACAGTAGTGAATGCGGTGGATATGAAACGCTGGCGTGAAATCATAACTTCACCTGCCTAGGAAAGAAATCGCTGAAGATACGGAGCTAGGCGGAGGACTCATATAATGGATACACTATCAAATAGCATGTAGTCATGTCAATCCTATACGAATTATGGTACACATTCTCACAGCCGTCAGACTATTATCGCCGCATCAGAATGCAGGTGCTATAGATCATGTCTAGATATCGCAAAATACCTGGTATTCCGCGCCTCTACACTAGCAATAGATCCAGAGAGCCATACTTGACCCCCGAGTGCATATTTGCTAATAGGATGGTCAACCAATGGAGGTTTGCCTGTGAAAACTGCACTGCGCTTGATCATCATTTCAATCGGGATCTTGCTTACTGGTTGCTCCATTACCGTTCCAAACTCCTCAATGATCAACGAAGAATACATAGCACAGCCAAGTGATTTCGAAATACTCGGAGATGTAATTGGCTCAGCGAAAGTTGCTTACTTCTTAGGCATTTTCCCCCTTTCAACAGATAGGGGTTACTTGGTCGCTTACAATGATGCTCTATCCAAGGCGAAGGACCAAGGAGCTGATGGCTTAATCACAATCTTCAGCGATGTGAGAGCAAGTAATTTCATTTTCATTCGCGAAGTAGAGACCATAGTTTATGCAAAGGCTATTAGACGCAAGTAAGGGCCAGAGTTCTCGATGATTATAATCATCCTCAGAAAGGATTCACTATGCGGCGAATTCTTGCAGTCCTTCTGCTCCTGCTCGTTTCCAGCCTCTGTCTTGCAATCCCCCCTCTAGAATCCCGGTCATCAGGATTTGGATTGGGCGATAGGGAGTATGTCCTGTCGTTTAGATCTTTTCGCTCAATCGACTACGTTGGAGGTTGGGGAATTCGAGGAGGGATTCTCCAAGCCACCAAGAAACGTGGCCTTGGAGTTTCAATGTTTGTGGAATTCAATTCCATCGTGGGTGACAACCTCCCTGGTGGAATACGCTACCCACTAAATGAAGAATCCTCTGATTATGTAATGGGATCCACTTTTTGGGTAACGGGTGAAAAGTCAATGGATTTCCTTTTTGGGGCTGAATTCTCTTTAAAGAACATAGCCGCCAGCTTGCCATTCGATTTGCTCATCAATACCGACGCTGGCATTGGCCTGGGGTCGGAATCTTCAATCGAATTAGATTTCGACCAATGGAGTGGAGGGTATGAAATCCATGAAGGTCCAGGTGAGCTCAGCATTAAGTGGATTTACCGCTTTGGAATCGAGGGGCATTACACTATCTCATCTGACAAAACTGTCGGCATCGGATACAAGTGGGAACATTGTCGTTGGGGTCCTCCCCATGATTTCAAACTCAGCCCAAATACTCTAGAAGCATTCATTCGTTTTCGAAAATAGTCACAACTCCCACAACAGTTTTCCATCTTTGTCATGAGGGCCGGCGATATCCCGCCGGCCCTTTTCCTTGCTGCTAGATGTACAACCCGTCGGGATCGATCTCTTCCCGTAGCGCGCGTAGTTCCTCGTCCGTGGGCGGATCATTGCGCCCGATATCATCGGGAATGACCAGCTCGAAGCCCGTGTTCTCCACCACCTGCTCCAGCTCCACACCCGGGTTGAGCGCAAGCAGCTTCATGCGGCAACTCTCCTCGTCGTAACCCAGGGTCGCGAGATTGGTGACCACGCGATAGGGACCTGTCTCCGGGAAAAGCCCCGCCTCTTCGCGGGCGCCGGGCCCGGTGAGGTATCCCGGCGTGGTGTAGAAATCGAGTTCGGGAATGAAACGCGTTTTCTCGTGGCGCATTACCGCGATGGTCTTCCAGCAGAAGCTACCCACATCGTTACCGCCGCCGCTGCCGGGCATGCGCACCTTGGGCTTGTTGTGAGGGCCGATGACCGTGCTATTCAGGTTGCCATACATGTCGATCTGCGCACCGCCGAGGAAGCCGTAGGTCACAAATCCCCTAGCGGCGCTTTCCATGACGTCGCAGATGCCCGCAGCCACCAGCGCGCGGTAGAAGGTTTTCGATTCGCCCACGCCACGGGGAAGGTACTTCAAGGTCGAACCGATGCCGCCGAACTCGAAGACGCTGACCAGGTCGGGCGCGTAGAGACGTTTGGCGAGGGCCGCGGCGAGCATGGGCACGCCCGTTCCGATGAAGGCGCTGGAGCGATCTTCCATGAGCCGGGCCGACAGGGAAATAAGCAGTTCGTTGGAGTTGTATTCGCTGGCCATTATTCCCTCCCCACGGCGATTTTGCGCAGCTCGTCCATCTTGGTCTCGCCGCCGATCATTTCCAGATAGGCCGCGTGATCTTCCAGGTCGTAGCAGTGTTTTTTGAGATAGGCGTCCACCGCCTCCTCATCCTTGCCCAGCTTGAGCCATTCCATGATGGCGGGCTCGTCGCGACCGTAGCGATAGGGCATTTCACCGGGATGGCTGGCGAAGGGCCCATGCACCACGGCATCCACCAAGAAGTAGGGAATCACATTGCGATCGGGATAGCTGCGGAACTCATCGGTGTCCACGATCTCCTCGGCGCTGATGATCAC
>JACNKJ010000143.1 GCA_014382085.1 bacterium | reverse complement strand
ACCCGAGACGGAGAAGGAGTGGCTCACCCTGGCCGAGAACAAGAGCCGGCGGGAGTTGGAAAAGGAAGTGGTGAAGAGCCGGACGGGGCGAGATGCTGACAGGCAAAATTCCCAGACCGAGCTGATTGAGCCCGAGCGCGAAGTACCTGCGGCGGCGACGGCGCAGTCTTTGACACTGCGCCTGTCGCCCTTGGCCAAGGCGCATCTTGAAACCATGCTTGAGAAGCTCATGAAGAAGCACCACTGCGACCGTGAACAGGTGCTGCTCATGGCGCTGGAGTCGCTTCTCGCCGAGTCCGCCCGGGTGGACAAAGGTGGATCGCCCTATCAGGTTGTCGTGCAGAAGTGCCCGGAATGCGAGGCGATAACCGTGGGACCCGAACGGCTGCAGCTAAACTCTGCGGAAAGCGCGCAGATCGATTGTGATTCAAGTTTTCTGGAGCCGGGTAGGCGCAATAAAGCAAGCATCCCGCCGTCTCGAAGGCGGGTAGTGTTGATTAGAGACGGGCACCGATGCCAGACCAAAGGCTGCCGATCCACCCATTTCCTGGAAGTGCATCATGTCAAACCACGCAGCCGCGGAGGAGACAACCGCGAAGAGAACTTGATTACACTATGTTCAAGCTGCCATCGGCATCTGCATGAACGAGACGGATCGATGCCGTTAGGGAGACACCCGATTCGGACCTAGGCTACAGTGCCAGCGATGTAGGAGATGATCATACTGATCTCTTGCCTTTGGCAGGCAGAAGCAATTAGAATTTGAAGTTCAGGTTTCGGCTTGTGAATCGAGGTCCAACCGTAGAACGACTTTTTATTAGGGGGAATAATGGGTTTGGGATCATGTCCAGATTGTGGCGGGAAGCTAAGCACATCAGCTAAAACTTGCCCACATTGTGGGAGACCCTGTGCCCTGCAGAACGAGCCTGATCTGAAGATTAAAAAGGCAAACACATCCGCCACTCGAAAAGGGTGTCTTTTTGTATTTGGTGTACTAGCGCTATCTGTTTTTGTAATCCTATGCAATGTCAATTCGGATAACACTGATTCATCCTTATTCAGTGCAGAGAACAGGCATACTAGTATCGAGGAGTTGGATAAGAAAGCTCGTGCCATTCCTTCATCGAATGCAAAGGCAAACTTGGATGCATACCAGGAACTTCTGCAACTTGTCCCCTCAAGTGAGCGGTACAAAAACAAGGTTGCTCACTATGAGTCGATCTTAGCCGAACAAGGGATTCGTACTTCTTCAAGAAAACCAACACAGGCACATCCAACTTTTTCAGTTGTCTCAAACGAAGTTTATGATGTTCCATTGAAAACTCAAGTTGAGCGCAAAATTGTGATTTCGGAGAAATGCAGCTCCGAGGAAATTGAGAAACTCCTGCGCAATCAATACGATGTCGTGCGGGATATGGATGGATTCCAATATCATTCCCATCCAACCCATGTCTGGGTCGCTGCCTACCATTCCTTAGAAACAGCTGAGGGAGCACCATCTAGAATGCTGGGAAGAATCAGCGCCTATGGTTCCGACAAGTCTGCAGATTTGACATTGGATAAAGATCTAATCGCCGTTGCTTGGAATGAGTCGGAATCGCGTTTCAGTCTCACAACAGAAACTCGCAAGGCAATTTATTTAAAACTCAGTGCCATTGAGGAAGACGTGATGAAACGCGCAGATGCTAAGATCCCAATAATTGACACTGAAAGCCTAAAAAGAAACAGCGAACTTCAAAGCCGCCTAACCAATGAGCTTGAAGCAGAAATCTTAGATGAGCATGAGATCTCAAAAGAAGACTTGAATTCCATCTTCCTTGAAGGTTGGGAGAAAGGGTGGCCAGACCAATCAGAATAGACTCATTTGATAGCTTTTTGATCACCTCACCTTCACGATTTTCGCAGTCTTGCTATCGCCGCCACTTCGAAATCTCACCAGGTAAACACCGCCCGCCAGAGCCTGCCCGCGGTCGTCGCGGCCATTCCATTCCCAACTCTGAAGGCCGCTAACCGAGCCGGTGTGCAGATCGCGCACGCGGCGGCCACGCACGTCGAAGATTTCCAAGCTCGCATTACCTTCGGGTCCGCGATAGCGGAAGACCGTGTTGCCGCGAAAGGGGTTGGGCGAAGCGTCCAATAGAATCGAACTTGTCGCGAAATCTCCGGCTGAAGTGGGCGATCCCGTGTTGCGGAAAACGTAATTGCCGATGCTGGCGTCCCAGTTGGTCACGCCCAGGTCGAGATCCGTGGAATAGGTGAAACGCACTTCGATAAGTTCGCCGGGCGAGGGCGGCGTGGCGAAGGAAATCCAACCCTTCTCAAGATGAACGCAGTAGCCGTTGGGAAGCATCAGATCTCCACCCACGCGAACCTCATCGATGGATCGCACGGGATTGCGCGCCAACTTCACGAAAGTGCGTGCGCCATCGCCCGTGGCTATGGTCGTGCCGCCGCTGACGAGAGCGTCGTTGTCCACGTCGCCCCAGAAGCAGTTTTCGATCACGCTGTTGGTGTTGCTGGTCCAAACCGGCGATCCCGTGAGATTGCCGTCCATGTTTTCATAGAGTCTCACCGCGCCCCACCAACGGCCTGCTGCCAGGTCGGGATCGAAGTCGAGGTCGATGTCCACCCAGGACACGTGGGAACCATAACCCGAGCTATTGGATGTCCACTCGGGCGTGGTGCCCAGGACACCCATGTCGTTCTCGTAGACCTTGAACTTGCCGTAGCCACCTAGCTGATTGTTGTCGGCCACGGCGAATTCCAAGTAGCCGTCGTCATTCCAATCGCCGAAGGCGGCGGTGTTGCCGTTGTTGAGGGGATCGGTGCTGGTCCAGTCGGCCATGGTGGGAATGCCCCCACCCTCGGTTTGACGATTCAGATAAATGCGATTGGGTGAGTCGATGCCGCAGACGGCAAGGTCGAGGTCGCCGTCCAGGTCCACATCCTCCCAGGCCACGTCGAGGGCGTAACCCCACTCGTCGCTTTCCCAACTTGGCACGGTCTCTAGAGTACCGCCATCGTTGAAGAAGATCTTCTGACGATCGCTGATGCTGTTGTAAGACTCGCCCGCTGCGCAGGCCAGATCCAGATCGCCGTCACCATCGGCATCGCCCAAGGCCAGGGAGAAGCAATAGAAATCGATGGCCGATTCCCAGCTGGGTGTGCTGTAGAAAAATCCCGAGCCCGGCGCACCGTAATACACCTTCACCTTGCCGGGCTGACTGAACCCCGCCGGACCGATGTAGACGGCCACGGCGGCATCGATAAATCCGTCGCCATTGATATCGCCCAAATCCAGATGCCCGTGATAGTCGATGTCATCGGAAGACCAACTGGGCGTGCTGGGGAAATTGCCCGTGCCATCATTGCGATAAACCACCAAGTGCTGCCGGTAGATGTCATTGCCGTTGGCAACCACCATGTCCAACCACCCGTCGCCTTCGGTGTCGGCCCAGGCTCCGCCGGTGGCCACATGATTCAATGGCGTAGACTGGTAATAGGGTGTGGTTTCCAGAGTTACGACTGCAAAGGCCGATGCGGCCGTCAGCGCGAGAACCAAAAATAACTGGAAAGCATGGCGAATCATTGCAAACTCCCCCGCGTAGTGGATGGGTCAGGAATCACGATTATAGCATTTTCTAGCTCCGTTTCATTCAAACCTTTAGCGACTTGGGATCGTCAATTTATCGACCCGACAAGTACCGGAGAGACCCATGTCATCGGCCGCCCTTCAAAACGCACTGCCTTTCGAGAGTGCGGAAATAGATCCCGAGGTTCCTCGCCTCGTGGAACGTTGCCGGGCGGGCGACACGGAAGCTTTCGAAAAGATTTTCCGCCTGCATCAGGGGCGCATTTTCGCTGTCTGCCTTCGCATGACCGCTGACCCGGACAAGGCCGAGAGCCTTACCCAGGACACCTTCGTGCGCAGCTGGCAGAAACTCGAAAGCTATCGCGGCGATGGACCTTTCGGCGGCTGGATTCGCCGTGTGGCAGTGAACACGGTCCTGGACTTCACTCGACGCGAGAGTCGGCAGCAGAAACGCTTTCGAAACTCATCAAGTGAAGACGAGACCTACGAACAGGAAGCCATGAACTGCGGCAGCGCCGAGGATCGCATCGATCTGGAACGTGCCGTGGCCTCCCTCCCCGAGGGTGCGCGCACGGCTTTCGTACTTCACGATGTGGAAGGTTTCCGCCACAAGGAAATTGCCGAGATGACGGGACTTGCCGTCGGGACTATCAAGGCCCAGTTGCATCGGGCCCGCAAACTCCTCATGGATCGCCTGAGCGATCAAGAAGGGAGGAGAGACAATGGAACACGATAAAGCGAAAAACATTCTGCAGAACTATCTGGATGGAGATCTCTCCGCCAAGGAATCCAAGGCATTGCGCCTGCACCTGGACGAATGCGAATCCTGTGCTTCGGACTACGAAGGCCTGGAAGGACTCGTCCAAAGCGCGCACATGATGCCCCTGGAAATCGATCCGTCTCGAGACCTTTGGGAAGGCATCGAGAAACGAATGGCAAGCGGTGACGAAGATCAACCCGCCGAAGCGACCACCGACCGGCGGCCTATTGGGAATCGTCCCATGGCTATGCTTGCCTTGGCGGCAGCTTTGGTTTTAGCCGTCTTGGCTACGAATCGAATGCTTGGCAATTCGGAAGGAATTTCTGGGCTGAGCTTCGGCGGCGCGCCGGCCAGCGCACTGGATCTGCTGGCCTCGGGCACCGTGGACGCTCTTGAAGCCGAAACTGCCGCGGCCGATCCCGGCGTGAAGGCCTTGCTGAGCAGCGATGCCAACAAAGACAGCGAAGAGACCACCCCCTTGCTGGAAAATCTGCAGATAGTCAACAAGGCCATCGACGAGGCCAGGCGCGCCTGGAAGGCCAATCCCGAAAATTCGCATCTCGCAAGGATGCTAATCTCGGCCTACCAGGCCAAGATGGCGCTTCAGGAGAAGATTGGACAGATCGCCGAAAGGACCTGAGGCTGACCGGCGCCATGGGCGCTAAAGGAGCTTGATCATGACTAGGAATAACTTCAGATACGCGACCCTGGTGATCCTGACGACGATCCTCGCCACGGCCTTCGCCCTGCCCGCAACGGGGCAGGAAGAGATCAATGTCACGCGCGAGCTGAAGGCCGATGGGCGGCTCAGCGTGGACAACCTCAGTGGCTCGGTGATCGTAAGTGGCTGGGACAGGAACGAAGTCCGCATCACTGGCACCTTGGGTAGGGGAACCGAACGTTTGGATGTGGATGGAAATTCCAAACGTCTTAAGGTCGAGGTGGTCCTTCCCCGAAAAGCGCGCAACATTAAGGGCAGCCATTTGGAAATCACCATGCCACGCGGTGCGCAGCTGGTGGTCTCCACGGTCAGCGCCGACATTGAAGTGACGGATCTTCGCGGCGAGCTATCCCTGCAATCGGTAAGCGGTCAAATCGACGTGAAAGCCGATCCGAAATCCATGGAAGCCGAATCGGTGAGCGGCGATTTGGATCTGATCTCTAGCAGCGATGAATTTGATCTGCAGACCATTAGCGGCGACATCATCCTGCACACCAAGGGTTCGCGTGAAATCAACATCGACACTATCAGCGGCGATGTGGAGCTGATTTCCGATGTGGTGAAGCGACTTAGCTTCGAATCCATCTCCGGCGATCTGGATTTCTCCGGGCAGATCGAAACCCGCGGCCGCTTCCACAGCCAGAGCGGCGACCTCTTCCTGATCTTCACCGGCGAACCCGACGCCGAGTTCGAAATCGGCACCTTCAGCGGTGACATCCGCAACGCCTTCGGCCCGGAGGCGAAGAAAAGCAACCGCTTCAATCTTGGGAAAACCCTGGAATTCACCGCGGGCAACGGCAACGCGAGCATCGAAATCGAAAGCTTCAGCGGCGACATCAAGATCAGAGTGAAGTGATCCATCCCCCAATGCGGCAAGACAGGCGGGCCTTCGGGCCCGCTTTTTTTAGGCCGTGGTCACCAGCAAGATGCCGCCCAGGGCCAGCGCGGCGGCGAACATCTTTCGTTGGGTGAAAGGCTCGTGCAGGAATAGGGTCGCGAGGATGAGTACGTAGAGCGTGCTGGTCTGATTGAGAATCGCGGCGGTGGACGCCTCTGTGTACTTCATGCCGCCAATCCAAAACAGCAGGGCCAGACAGGAACCGAGCAGAGTACCTGGCAGGGAATAGCGCCAACTTCGCGTGGGTTTAAACACGGATAGAATCTGCCTGCGCTTGGGAGAGATCAGGGCTACGGGAAGCATAATCAGAATACTCGCCACCTGCCGCATGGCCGTGGACCAGATCACCGGGTGCCTCTCCAGCACCGGTTTCGCAATAACGATGGAAAGACCCACCGTGGCCATGGCCATCATTCCCCAGAACATGCCCAGCAGAAGCGTGCGCAGGCTCATGCCCTCGGGTCGCTTCGCTCGGGATGCCAGGAATACGGCGCCGGCCACCAGCACCATGCCACCGTACTGCTGAATCCCCGGCCGTTCACCCAATATGATGAAGGCAAAGAGCACGATGAAGGGCGAGTAAAGGGTATCGACAATGGCAGTGAGGCCCGCGCCGATGGTGTTGAGCGCGCGGTGGAAGAAGGTATCCGACAGGGCAATGCCCAGAAATCCGCTCAGGGCCAGGATCAGATAATCTTGAAGGGGAGCTTCCCGAAAAATGCCTTGGCCGCTGAGGGCCAAAAGCGGCAAGAAGACCATCAAAGAGATCACCACCCTGAAGAGATTCAGGGCGAAGGGTGCGATGGTGTCGCCGGATTTTTTAAAAAGGATGACGGCCGAGGCCCAAATCATGGCGGCCGCCAGCGCAAATAATTCGCCCATGTGGAGTCTCCTTGGATGGACACCTGCACATAGCTGCCTCGGGCTACCCCTGTCAACGGCATTCATCCCAAGAACTTGCGGCAATTTGCTCCGGGCGGAAGGGCGGACTTGCCCGCCTCCTACCGGTCGCCGCCCCCTCCGTTTTCTGCCAAACACCCCAAAGCCGCCTGGGACGGGGTTTTCAATTCCCATCAATTTGAGCGAAAAAAGCCGGAAATATGGTATGATCATTGATTATCGCTCATAGCCCAACCCTGTCCTCACCCCAAAGGAGTCAGCAAGATGTCTGTGAAAGTGTTTTTGGACGAGAGTGAGATCCCCCGCCAGTGGTACAACCTGGCCGCCGATCTCCCCACGCCCCTTCAGCCTCCCCTGGGACCTGACGGCAAGCCCATTAGCCCGGAAATGCTGGCACCGGTCTTTCCCATGAACCTCGTGGAGCAGGAGGTCAGCCAGGAGCGCTGGATCGACATCCCCGAGGAAGTGCTGGAGATTCTCTACCAGTGGCGCCCCTCGCCGCTTTACAGGGCCAGAGCCCTGGAGAAGGCCCTCGATACCCCGGCGAAGATTTACTACAAGAACGAAGGCGTGAGCCCTGCGGGTAGCCACAAGCCCAACACCGCCGTGGCTCAGGCCTGGTACAATCGCGAATTCGGCATCAAGAAGCTCACCACAGAAACCGGCGCCGGCCAGTGGGGCAGCGCCTTAAGTTTCGCAGGCGCTCTGCTGGGTATCGAAGTGCAGGTTTATATGGTGCGGATCAGCTTCGACCAGAAGCCCTTCCGTCGCATGATGATGGAAACCTGGGGCGGCAAGTGCTACCCCAGCCCCAGCGATCGCACTCAGACCGGTCGCGCCATTCTGGAGAAGTTCCCCGATACGCCCGGTAGCCTGGGCATCGCCATCAGTGAGGCCATCGAGGCGGCGGTCACCGATCCCACGGGGGAAACGCGTTATAGCCTGGGCAGTGTGCTCAACCACGTGATGCTGCACCAAACCATCATCGGCCTGGAAGCCAAAAAGCAGCTGGCCAAGATCGGCGAGAACAAGGTGGACGTGGTCATCGGCTGCGCGGGCGGCGGCAGCAACTTCGCCGGCCTTTCCTTCCCCTTTGTGCTCGACAAGATCAACGGCGCGGACATCAGGATTATTCCGGTGGAGCCGGCTTCCTGTCCCACCCTAACGCGTGCGCCCTTCAGCTACGATCACGGCGACACGGCCAAGATGACGCCGCTACTGCCCATGCACTCGCTGGGGCACGACTTCGTGCCACCTCCGGTCCATGCCGGGGGACTACGCTATCACGGCATGGCGCCCTTGGTATCTCAGGCGGCTCAGGAAGGCTTGCTCGAGCCCATGGCTCTCGATCAGCTGGAAAGCTATTCGGCGGCCATCAAGTGGGCGCGCACGGAGGGATTCATTAGTGCGCCGGAGACCAGTCACGCCATTGCGGCGGTGATCCGCGAGGCCGAGCAGGCCAAGGAGGAGGGCAAGGAGAAGACCATCCTCTTCAACTGGAGCGGACACGGGCTCATGGATTTGACCGGCTACGAAGCTTTCCTCTCGGGCAAGCTCACCGATCACAAGATGTCCGAGGAAGAATTGATCGAGAACATCAAGATCATGGACGGTCTGCCCAAACCCAATATGGATAAAACCGGCAAGTGGTAGCCTCTCTTCCCCCTCGCCGGAGACGAAGCCCCCGTTGAAAGACGGGGGCTTTTTAGTAGGGATGATCAGGCTTTGAGGGCAAGAGCCCAGTTTATCAGAAGCCTCAAGGAATCAAGCATATTCGCTTGATATTTCAATTAACAAGGCAATCTCCTTGATATCCAGATAGTTTTCAAGTGCACGATTCCGCCCTGCATAATCCAAGAAGCCTTGGCCGATTTCCCGCTCTCCTTTAACCTGCCGAACAAGCTCAAGGAGGATCCTATGCCCGAGCAGCGCGATCGCTGGCACAGTCGAACAGCATTCATCATGGCGGCGGTGGGTTCGGCCGTCGGACTGGGCAACGTTTGGCGATTTCCCTACGTGGCCTACCAGAGCGGCGGCGGTGCATTCTTAATCCCCTACTTCATCGCCCTCTTCACTGCGGGCATTCCCATGCTCATCCTGGAGATGGGTCTCGGTCAGCGCATGCAGCGGGGCGCGCCGGGCGCTTTCGGATCTATCCGCAAAGGTTTGGAGTGGTTCGGCTGGTGGGCGGCGGGGCTCAGCGCGGTCATCGTGATCTACTACTCAACCATCCTCGCCTGGGCATGGGTCTACCTCTGGCACAGCTTCGAACTGGCCTGGAGCGCGGACCCCGAAGGATTCTTTGCGCGTGAAGTGCTGCAGCGTTCAAGCGGGCCCGCCGAGATCGGTGCCCCCATCTGGTACCTGGTCCTGGGCATGGCCCTAACCTGGACGGCCATCTGGCTCATTTTGCGCAAAGGCGTACGCAGCGTAAGCAAAGTGGTGATGATCACCGTGCCGCTCCCCTTGGTACTCCTGGCCGTGATGCTCGTGCGCGGGCTGACCTTGCCCGGTGCCATGGACGGCATCGCTTACTATCTCACACCCGATTTCAGCAAGTTGGCCGATCCGCAAATCTGGCTTCGAGCCTACGGGCAGATCTTTTTCTCGCTGAGTTTGGCTTCGGGAGTGATGATCGGCTACGGCTCCTATCTCGGAAAAAAGGCCGAGGTAACGAATAGCGCGCTCATTACGGCCTTGGCCAATTGCGGTACCAGTTTCTTTGCGGGTTTCGCTGTCTTTTCCATGCTGGGTTACCTGGCGAAGGTACAGGGCCTGCCAGTACCTGAGGTCACCAACGGGGGTCCCGGCCTGGCATTTGTCACCTATCCCTTGGCCATTCTGAAACTACCGGCCCTGAGTACGCTCTTCGGCCTTATCTTCTTTATTACCCTTCTCACCCTGGGCGTCGACTCGGCCTTCGCCCTGCAAGAGGCCTTCACCACGGGCATCCATGACAAGTGGAAGGTGAAGCCCGAGAAGCTCGCCTGGGTTTTCGCCGTGGTTGCTTTTCCTTTGGCACTCATTTTCACCACCAAGGGTGGCTTTTATTGGTTCGACATCGTCGATAAATGGGTGAACGATTTCGGTCTAGTCACCGCCGGGCTGCTGCAAGCCCTAATCATCGGATACCTCTACGACATCAAGGGCTTCCGCGATTATCTCAACAGCATCTCCGAGGTGAAACTCGGCAACTGGTGGATCTGGATGCTTCGCTACGTCACGCCGCTGGCCCTGTCCATCACGCTCATTTTGAATCTTCAAAACGAGTTCACCGAAACCTACGAAGGCTATCCACGCTGGGCTACGACCCTTGGTGGATGGGGAACCCTGTTTGCACTGGCTGTACTGGGATACTTCCTCAGCCGCGGACGCGGAAAGGAGAGTGACTGATGCCGCTATCCGCCTGGCTCATGCTCGCCTTCGGATGCATCGTGCTCTACGGAGGACTGGCGCTCTGCCTGTCCATCGCCGCACGCGGCCGTCGCGAGAAATGAAAAAGCCCCCGGCGAGTTCGGGGGCTTCCCAGTTCTCAGTTCAACGACTCAAGTGAGCCATCTTCCGCACCTTGCGTTTCAGCCGGTGGATTTGCCGACGCGTTTGATGCAGTTTTTCTTTGTCGCCGACTTCCAAGGCCGCCGCGCGCTCAACCTTGAGCTCGCGGATCTTTGCCTTGATTTCGGCTTTGTCCGCAGCGTCCACCACCTTGTGGGGACGCGTGATGCCAAGGTGTTCGGCTAAGATGGACACCAGCTCATCTTTCTGATAGCCAGTGGCGCCGACCATTCCTTTCTCCTTGGCGATTTCCCTTAGGTCTGTGACCTTCTTCTTGCTGAGTTCATGCCAGTCCAAAGAACACACCTCCTACGAATGAGTCATGTTTTGCCTAATTCTCCCGTCGATACGATGCGGCCACCAACGTTCATCCGAAAGCTTCGAAAGGCGTCGGCTTCCTAGACCATTAGCGAATCCTAGGATCGCTTGGCGTGGTCCACGCCTTTGAGAATCTTCAAGTTCAAGACGATGAAACGCCAGAGCTGAAAGATCCAATTGCCCATGAGATGCTTCTGAAATTTCGTAATGGCCATAGCTACTCCGGTATGAGGTTCCAGCCGGGTCGGCCTTGCAGTTTCCACATGAAGGTGCTGTGGATCATTCGCTTCATCCACGCGCCGGCGAGCCCCATTTCCATGGAGGAAACGAAAACGTCTCGTCCCGTGCTTGGGTATTTTTTGAAGTTGGGGACAACCGGGTGGATCAGGATCACCGCCGCCGAACCATCCACCAGAGAATTCCCCATGGACGCGATGCAGGCTGCGTACATTTCTGTCATTCGTTCACTGTGCTGACGTCCACTGTTCTCGATTTCCGCGATGATGTTTCGTGCAACAAGTCGTCCTGTGATTCCCGACACCATACCGGTTCGCGGCGGTGCCGCACTGATGGCGGTTCCCTTGGGATTCGTATGGGGTCTCGAAATCGGACCCGGCGGCGCGAAGGCGATGCCCGCAGCAAAGAGGTTTGGCTTGAGGGGCGAGCGATAGTTGGCCGGCCAGGAATCGGGATTGTCGACCAAGTCATCGTAACTTTGTCCATAGATTCCATCCACTTTGAGGAAGCCACCGGGATTGCAATACTGATCGCTGACGTCCTGGCCATCCTTGTCGATGTAGTTCAGCTTCACGGCCTTGAAGGTGGGAATCAGCATGGCGAAGTCGAAGGGCTCGCTACCTTCCTCACCCTCGTAGTTTTCCCAATGTGCCTTACCAGGTTCCACGGCCTTCACAGCGCTCTGGACCTGCGACTCTACGGACATGTCGTCGAAGACCATGCGAATGAACTCTTCGGAAGTCCGAAGCGATTTCCCCTGGGCCACCGTAACGCCGGCCACTCCAAAGTCGCCCAGAGCTGCTTCATTGGACAGCCACTTGATGTCGGCCTTGTCGCGCAGACCCCTGTGCAAAAGATCTTTGTGGATGTTGCTGATGTACTCGAATGCCGCCCCCTGGCACGTGGATGTGCCGTGACCGGTCCCGATAATGAAGCGCTGGCGTTCGCCTTTCTCCATGCGAGCTACGGCTTCAAGGTAACGATCTCGGGCTTCAATGGCGTGGGGCGGCGTGCAAATGGAAAGACTATTGCCCTCCTTCGGTCCCAGGCCGGGAGTGGCCTCGAAGTTCAGGTGAGGTCCGGTGGCCACAATCAAGTAGTCATAGTTCAGCCGCTGTTCTCCGCCGCCCTTGGCCGAGTCGGCCAGGAGATAATTATCATCTACGTGAATACTTCGTGCTGCGCCGTGGAGAAAATTGACATGGAAGCGGTCGTAAACGGGACGCAGTAGAAACTGGAGCTTGTCCAGTTGCATCCTGTCGATGCCCGCCCAGACCAGAGACGGTATGAAAACGAAATTAGCATGACGATTAATCACGGTAATCTCATGATCGCGGCCCAGAGCCTTGCCCAGATAGAGTGCGGCCGTATGCCCGGCGAATCCTGCGCCGATGACGACGATTTTCTTCCCCATACTTCGCCCCCCGGTCATCGAATAATTGTGGGATCGCAGCACTATATATATCAAAAGTGCCCTAAAAAGAGCAAGGCGGGATCCTCGTGGATCCCGCCCCGCTCGCGCCTCGGAGGAGTCTAGAATGGAATTTTGGTGGGAGCGTTTTCACTAAGCCAGAATTGGAGGCGCTCCTTCAAGATGTCGGCCCGTACCGGTTTGGCGATGTGATCGTTCATCCCGGCGTCGAGACAAAGCTGCTTGTCCTTTTTTACGGCACTCGCCGTGAGGGCGAGAATGGGAATGGAGGAACAATCTCCCCCACTTGCTCGAATAGTTCGCGTGGCTTCGAAACCATCCATCACGGGCATATGGCAATCCATGAGTATCAAATCGAAGGCTTCATGCTTCACACGTTCAACGGCCTCGAGCCCGTTTGCGGCATGTCCGAGGGTGCATCCCAGTTTTCTGAGCATCAACGATGCAACTTTGAGATTAACAGGGTTATCGTCCACAAGCAGGATGTGGGCGTCCGTGGTGGAGGCTTGATCCGCCGCCTTGCCTCGATCTGGCGATCCCAGGCCGAGTTCGCCACCTAAATCATCTTCAAAGGGAAAGATCAATCGAAGCCAAAATGTGGAGCCCACACCTTCGCGGCTCTCAACGCCAATCTCGCCGCCCATCAGCTCCACCAGTTCCCGGCAAATAGCCAAGCCCAGTCCCGAACCGCCGAAACCTCGCGTAGTGGACGTGTCCGCCTGGATGAACTTCTGGAAAATGATCGCCTGCTTTTCATCGGGAATACCGATGCCCGTGTCGCTGACTT
>JACNKJ010000343.1 GCA_014382085.1 bacterium | reverse complement strand
GCACGGGTCATGGCCTGAGGCGTGAGTATGACGATGATGGCATCCACCGTGTCGTCATCCTGCGCGATGTCCAGAGCCATGGCGTAGCGTTCCGGGTCCGCGTCGCCCAAGACGTCGATGGGATTGGCCACGCTGGCGGCCTCGGGAAGTTTGTCGAGCAGCGCCTGCGCGCTCTCACCCGAAAGTTTCGATACGCTCATACCCGCATTTTCCACCGCGTCGGCGGCCATGATACCCGGGCCGCCCGCATTGGTGATGATGGCCACGCGATCACCCTTTGGAAGGGGCTGCATGGCCAGGGCCGTTGCCACGTCGAAGAGGTGCTCAAAGTTTTCGGCGCGAATCACCCCGGCCCGCTTGAAGGCCGCGCCATAGGCCACATCGGCCCCGGCCAGGGAACCCGTGTGCGAACTGGCTGCCTTACCGCCTGCCTCGGTGGTTCCAACCTTGAGCAGCACCACGGGCTTTTTGGCGGCCACAGCCTCGGCCGTGCGAATGAAGGCATCGCCGTCGTTGATGCTTTCCAGGTAGCCCACGATCACGCGGGTGGAGTCATCTTCGGCGAATGCGCTTAGGAAGTGCCGCTCATCCAAGTCGGCCTTGTTGCCCATGCTTACCAGTTTGGCCAGTCCCAGGTGGCGTCCGGCCGCCCAGTCCAAAATGGCCGTACAGAGCGCACCCGATTGGGAGATCACGGAAATGTCTCCCTCGTCGGGCATGTGACTGGCGAAGGACGCATTCATGGCGTGCTGCGTATTCACGAGTCCCAGGCAATTGGGTCCCATGAGAGGAACGTTCTTCCTGCGGCAAAGGCGCGCGATATCTGCTTCGAGCTTGGCGCCTTCGGGGCTCGTTTCCTTGAAGCCCGCCGTGATTATGATGATCGCACCCACGCCCTTGGCGAGGCTGGCCTCCACGGCCGGCTTCACCGCCGGAGTGGGCACCGCGATCACCGCCAGGTCGGGGCTTTCGGGGAGGAAGGAAATATCCGGGAAGCAGGCATGACCGAGGATGGCATCCGCTTTGGGGTTGACGGGGAAGAGCTTCCCCTGGAAGCCGCCGTCGACCAGGTTTGCGAAGATTTCATAGCCCACTTTGCCGGGCGACTGGGAGGCGCCGATCACGCAGATGGACTTGGGGGAAAGCAGTGACTCGTACATGGTCACTCCCTTCGGGAGTGAACCGAAACCTGAACTTGAGCCTCGACCCCGGGCCTGAGGTGTTCAAGTTCAAGTTCAAGTCCAGGTTTAAAAACTAGGCTTCGATTGTCTCCGACTTCTTCTCCGAAGAGAAATCCATATCCGCCAAGCGCTTGTACTGGCGGTAGTGGGCGTCGGCTTCCTTCTGAGAAAGCTTGAAGTGAACTTCAGCCTCTTCCGGATGGCTCTTGGCCAACTGAGAGAAGCGAGTTTCCGTCATGAGGAAGTCGCGCAAGGGCATGCTGGGTTCCTTGGAATCCAAGTTCATGGGATTCTTGCCCTCGTCGATCAGATCAGGATTGTACCGGTACAGAGGCCAATGGCCGGACTGAACCGCCATCTTCATGTGATTGCTGACCTTGCTCATGTCGATGCCATGGGCGATGCAAGGGCTGTAGGCAATGACGATGCTGGGACCGTGGAAGGCCTCGGCCTCCAGGAAGGTCTTAACCGTCTGCGTGTCGTTGGCGCCCATGGACACCTGGCCCACGTAGACGTTGCCGTAACGCATGGCCATCATGCCCAGGTCCTTCTTGCGCGAGGGTCGTCCCGCCGCGGCGAACTTGGCCACCGCACCCCGGGGCGTGGCCTTGCTCATCTGACCGCCGGTGTTGGAATAGACCTCGGTGTCGAGCACCAGGATGTTCACATCCATGCCCGAGCCGAGTACGTGATCCAAACCACCGAAGCCGATGTCGTAGGCCCATCCGTCGCCACCCATGATCCAGACACTGCGGCGCACCAGGTGATCGACCATGTCGAGCAGACGCAGAGCTTCTTCGCTCTTGCCTTCCTTGAGCAGGTGTTCCTTGAGCCTGGCCACTCTTTCGCGCTGGGCGAAGATGCCGGCCTCGTCGCGCTGAGGCGCGTCCAAAATGGCCTTGGCAAGTTCTTCACCGATGTCGGAGGCGTGGCGCCTCACGATTTCCTCGGCCATTTCCTTCTGCTTGTCGAAGCTCATGCGGAAGCCCATACCGAACTCGGCGTTGTCTTCGAAGAGGCTGTTGGACCAAGCGGGTCCACGGCCTTCATCGTTGACGGCCCAAGGCGTGGTGGGCAGGTTGCCGCCGTAGATGGATGAGCAACCCGTGGCGTTGGCCACGACCATGCGGTCGCCGAAGAGCTGACTGACCAGCTTCACGTAAGGCGTTTCGCCGCAGCCGGGGCATGCGCCGCTGAACTCGAAGAGGGGACGCAGGAACTGGCTGCCCTTGACCTGGTTGTGCTTCACCGTGCTGCGATCCATTTCGGGGAGCCTCAGGAAGAAATCCCAGTTCTCAGCTTCCTGCTCACGCAGGGGCGGCTGCTCCTGCATGTTGATGGCCTTGAGCTCGGGGTTCTCCTTGTTGGGCGCCGGGCAGTACTCCACGCAGAGCTTGCAACCGGTGCAGTCCTCGGCCGCCACCTGCAGGCTGTACTTCATACCCTTGAATTCCTTGCCCTTGGCGTCATCGCTCTTGAAAGTGGCGGGCGCATCGG
>JACNKJ010000427.1 GCA_014382085.1 bacterium | reverse complement strand
TCCACCAAGGCCTCTGCCGCCGATCGACGCAGGTATAGGGTCTGCCCTTCCTGGCAAAGACTGTCGGGCAAGGCCACAAGATCGGCAGGCTGGGGCGCATCGGCCGGCCCCTTGCGCATCCCGCGCCACTGCGGGGTCACGGCATAAATCTGTTCACCCACACGCACACTGTCGGGCCAAACAATGGCCAGCGCAGTGGCGGCGATCAGCAGGAAAGCCAGGGACAGGTCAATCGCAGGTCGCTTCAAAACCCTCCAAGCGCAAAGCAACGACGCCGAATTGTCGGCGCAGCAAACCCGGCAGCAGAGACTGCACCGCCAGAACTTCGGCCACTCCCCCGCGCTTCTCGCGGAGTTCGCGATAAATTTCACTTAGCTCGCCCTGGGCATCTTCTGGCGAAATGATGGGAATACGGGCCACGGATCCTCCTTGCTACCAGGAAGAATGCTTGATTCACCTCTCGGAGTGAATCAGAATTCCACATCATGGAATGCTATCGGGAATATCCGCGAGCCGTGGGCGCCCTGACGGGCATCCTTGCGGTGGTCTATCTGCTGGCCGGGCTTACCCTCTTGCTCGGCCTCAACCGATGGGCCGCCTTGGGCTTCGCGCTGCTATTCCTCGTCGTACATCTTTGGGACTACCCTCACCACGCCTGCAAGAATTGCTACTACCGTGGGCGCCTGTGCATTTCGTTTAAAGGAAAATGGGCGGCCATCGTCTTGGGCCGTGGCGATGAAGCGGCATTTCCCCGGGGTATGAAGCGCGCCATGAAGGGCGTCTATGTGGTCTGGATCTACCCCTTCGTCACACTCATCATCGCGCAAATCTATTGGCAACCCGTGAAACTCAACGATCTTCTGCTGGCGGCCATTCTCATCGCCCTCATGCTCATGCGCCAACTCATGCGCAAAAGCCTGGGGTGCAGAAGCTGCATGATGCGGGAAGTCTGCCCCAACGTCGGACCCGACCGCCGCCGCGGCGTGAAGGTGAGGGCGGAGTCGCCGGCGGGAAGTCGCTAGGGCGCGCTTTGCTCTCGCCAATCCGCGGAGTTTCTCAGGGTCTCGAAGAATTCTCCCGTTTCGAATTGCTCGTAAGTAGCCAACCGCCCCTCGATGCAGATTTCCATCCACAGGCCCGCTTCAACTGTGCGCCCCGCCATAGAATAGCTGGCCGCAGCGAAGAAGGCCGCGCCGGGATAACCATTGTCAAGTTCATAGACTCTGGCGAATACGTCTCCCGCTTCGCTGAACCGATCCAGGCGAGCCAGGGCCGTGGCCAAGTTGTTCAGGTAGATGGTCGAGCCCGGATCCAACTCCGCCGCACGCTCGAAAAAATCCAGCGCTTCTTCATCTCGCCCGCGGTCGGCCATGAGGCGGCCCTCCAAGGACCAGCCTCGCGCATCTTCGGGGTAATCCTTCCGGAAGTCGAATAGATCAACCTCCATCTCAGTGATGCGGTCCATGTCGCGCAGGGTGATGATGCGGTTGTATCGAATGTTGATATCACCCGGCGCTTCCAATAGAGCGCGATCGAAGAGATCCAAAGCTTCGAGGAATCGACCTTCGTCCCGGCGTTGCAGCCCCAGCTGCACAAGGGAACTCGCATCACCGCTACTTTCGACGATCTGCTCCAAAGCCGAACTCATTTGATCCAAGGCACCCAGGAGAAAAGACAATCTGGGATCCTCCGGCACCGCGGCCAAACCCTCCTCGAAGGATGCGCGTCCGCTATTCAAACGTGCCACACCGCCACCGGCCGCGTAGCCTTCCAACAGTTTGTCCGTGACCAGGCGCGCGTCGGCCAATCGTCCCGGGGCGAAGGCGCCGATTACAGGCAGACCACCCACCCTTCTCTGATTATTCAGCCAGCGCAGATTTTCATCTTCGTGATAGCTCCGGCTCTTCACGCGATACTCGCGAACGGTACTGAACTCCAATATGGGACGCGCCCAGGAGTTCACGGGGCCATCGCCCACAGCTTCGGCCAGAACTTCATTGCCGGACACGAAGAGGGAAGCCATCACATAGGGATCATCAAGGAGCATGGCGGCCAAATCGGCGCGGATGCGTTCATCTTCCAGCGCGCTTTCCACCCGTTCCATGTGATAGGCAAGGGGCGAGGGACTGCCCACGAGAATGACGTTGTAGGGATCCAACCAGAAAATGCCCGTGTGGGGAAAGGCGGCCTGGAAGCTGCGCGTGACCGTGCGCACTTCGCTCGATGGCAAATGTGTGGCGAGCCACTGCACCATGACGCCCTCGTCGCTCAGGCGATCGCGACAGAGTTCGTAGTAGTCCTTCGAAAGCAGCGCGGCGTTGCCCGAGTACTCGGGATTGAGTTTGGAGTCGCTGCTGATCAGATCGAACTCGCCATTTTCCGTGAGCAAGAATTGAACGCCGTCGCCTACCTTCATTTTCGTGCGCGGATCGTCGAGCACGTGGAAGTTCGCGGCGGCGAAGAGCTTGGCGCCCTCCACGACACCGGGCACGATTTCCACACAAACAAGCTCACCGATTTCATCGTAGAGAGACAAAGTGCCAAGGGTCACGCCGCTACCCAGTCCCACGCTCAGCACGCGCCCGGCTTCGGGCACAAGGGCCATGGGCAGGTGGGCGAGAATTTTCTCTTTGCGCATGATGCTCGGCTCGGTGCCGCCGATGTGGTGGCCATCCACCGACATGTG